>NZ_LOVS01000132.1:0-139228 GCF_001523835.1 Burkholderia sp. ABCPW 14
CACCTTACCCAGTCGCCACGCCTCGTATCCGCTTCCTGTTCGTCAGGCCAGCGCTTTGCCATCCGGCTTCCTTCAGACTCCCAGTCACCCGGGAAACCCTTGCCTTCGGCTAACTCTTCCCCTTGCCGGCCGAGTAGAGGATTTTCACCTCCGAGTGAATGCGCCCTGCCGGGCGCACACAAAAAATAGCCCGCGCTTCACGAGAAGCGCGGGCAAAACCGTCGCCCTACGAGGATAGGCGACGGGGCCACCGAGACCCGCGCGAATGCGCGGGTCATCGTCCAGTACGGCAGTTCGCCGGTAACGGCGACTGCCCGAAACGTCGACATCCACACTAGGTGGGAGGCACGCGAAGTCGAACCGGGCTGTTTTCTGGCGTCCTCCCTGACTGCTTGGTTAACGATAGAGAAAGCACCTTCCGTGCCAACCGAGAATAAATCCGTAAACGTTTGATTTTTAATCATTAATTCTCAAACGCCTGGCGAAAACGAGCATTCCTTCCGTTCGTTACGGGGTGACGTTACGTAACACGCCGGGCGTACGACAGGTTCGCGCACATATGCTCGAATCCGACGCAGTTGCCGGCGCGGACGCAAAAAAAGCCCGCCGAAAGGCGGGCTTCGCAGGCTTGGCGGCGAATGCCGCAGGCAGCAGCGTCAGCGCAGCTGATTGACGAGGAGCGACATGATCTGCCGCGCGGGCACCGACGCGTCGACGTTGCCCTTGTCGTCGACGATCGCAACGCGCGTCTGAGCCTCGGTCACCGCCTTCACGTTGACGAGGTACTGCTTCGCCTTCTTTTCCTTCTTGCCGTGGAACAACTGGCTCCAGAAGCCCTGCTCCTCGACGCTCAGATCCTTCGGATCGACATAGCGGACGTAGTACAGGCCCTTCGTACGATCGCGGTCGTCGACCGTGAAGTTCGCGCGATCGAGCGCGAGACCGACGTGCAGCCACGAACGGTCGTACGGCTCGGCGAGCGTCACTTCGGGCGGCACGTCCGGCACCGCCGCTTCGCTCGGACCGCGCGACGTCGATGCGCTCGCGACGTTCTGCGCGGCGATCGCCGCCGCCGCGTCCTTGCTCTTGCTGCTCGACCCCTTCGTGCCGCTCGCAGGCGCCGCATCGTCCGTGATCGGCACGCCGCCAGCCTTCACACGCGCATCGTTCTGCGCAAGCACGGCCATCAGGCGCTTCAGGTATTCGGTTTCGAGACCAGGATCGTTCGGCTTCGGCTCCCACTTGCTCGAATCGTTGTTCGCGCCCGTCAGCGCCTCGCGCATTCCCTTCTGGCTGATGAAGATGTACGTGCCGCCATTCGGCGCCGCGTCGAGGCGCGTGCGGTACTTGTTGCGCTCCGCCGTCACATACGAATTGCCCATCGCCTTCGAAATCACGCCGCGGATCAGGCCGTCGTTGATCTGCGGATGCGTTTCGTTCCAGTCGGTTTCCATCACCCCCTTGTCGCGCTGCTCGACGACGAGCAGGAAGCCCTGCTCCTGCCAGAAACGACGCACCTGGGGCCAGACTTGCGCAGGCACCTTGTCGTCGATCACGAGCCAGCTTTCGGTGCCGTCGCGCTGGATGCGCATGCCGGGCACGGCGGGCGCGACCGCCTCGGCGGGCGGCGCGGCCTGCTGGACCTGCTGCAGGCTGGAGAGCGAGGTCGCCCCGCCCTGCGGCGGCAGCGAACGCTGATCCGGCGTCTCGTCGAGCATGTTGGGCGGCACCGCGAGCGACACCTCCTTCGATTTCGAATCGCTCTTGTAGTCGATTTTCGTAGGCGACGGCGAACTGCAGCCGGCGACGAACACACCGGTTGCAAGCAGTGCTGCGAACCGCTTGGTAAGACGAAGATCAGTCATGTTCAGGGAATCCTTCCACTAGGTCACGGCGACTTTTCCGTGAGTCAACTTTGTATTTTACCGATCCGGCGGCAGACCGTGCAAAAAGCGCACAGTCTTACTCAGTCTTATTTACGCGACTGCGTTCTTTCTTGGTCCGCGCGCGCCCTGGCGGGCATGCCGACGCCGAATCGATGCGCAACGATTCACGGTGCCGCCTAGGGATAACGAGCATCCGATTTCCGAAAATCGCACCGATGCGCGCGCCGGGACTCACTATCATTGATTGGACAGTGACCCCAACCGTATTCACCTGCGGAGGGCAGTCGCATGAACAACAAGAGATCATTTCTCCCAACGCGCCGCCGCCCGGCGAGCGCCCTTCTCGTTGCCGCCGCCGTCGCACTCGCGCCCGCCGCCGCGCAATCGCAACTCGGCAGCACTGCGCCGAACCCGTCCGCCCGCACGTTCGCGCAAACGTCGACCCCGTTGTTCGGCGGCGCCGTCACCATGCGCAGCTACGTCGACACGGGTGGCACGACGATTCGCGAGTACGCGACGCGCGCCGGACTGGTCTTCGCGTACACGTGGGACGGCCCGACGTCACCCAACCTGCGGCAGCTTCTCGGCGAACGCTTCGCGACCTACCAAAGCCACGCTGTCTCGCCGGACGCGCGCGCCCGCACGGGACTCCATGCCGGGCGAATCACGCAATCGGATTTCGTCGTCGAAGCCGGCGGTCGCATGCGCGCGTACGTCGGCCGTGCGTGGCTGCCCGGCGCGGTGCCGTCCGGCGTATCGATCGACGATCTGCGGTAAGGAGGCGGCCATGACCATCAAGATCGCGTGGTGCATCGCCGCATTCGCGGCAATGCTCGCCGGATGCGGCGGCGGTGGCGGAGGCGGCGGATCGACGGCGTCGAACACCAACGGAACCGGTGTCGCGCCGTCCACCGCGGCGAACGTGCAGCCCGTCACTGTGTCGGCGGGCGTCACGGGCGCCGCCAACATGCTGATGACGACCGTCACCGTCTGCGTGCCGAACACGGGCCAATGCCAGACGATCAACAACGTGCAGGTGGACACCGGTTCTGATGGCTTGCGTATCCTCGCGTCGGCGCTGCCGTCGAGCGTCGCGCTGCCGATCGTGCCGGCCGCGGGCGCGCCGATCACGGGCGCATGCGCTGTGTTCGGCACGGGCTTCACGTGGGGCGCCGTGCGCCGCGCCGACGTGAAGATCGCGGGCGAAGTCGCGTCGAGCGTTCCGATCCAGGTGATCGCCGATCCAAGCACGCCGAACGCGCCGGCAGACTGCACGCAAAGCGCCGGGCCGATGCAAACGCAAGGAACGCTGCGCGCGAACGGCATTCTCGGCATCGGCCTTTTCGTCACCGATTGCGGCTCCGCGTGTGCGAGTGCCGCGTTGTCCGGCTGGTATTACGCGTGCACGACGAGCGGCGCATGCACGAGCGTGGCGCAGCCGATTGCGCAGCAGATCGCGAATCCGGTCGGCGCGTTCGCGAGCGACAACAACGGCTCGGTGATCGTGCTGCCGGCGATTCCGGTGACGGGCTCGGCGACGGTCAACGGCTCGCTGATCTTCGGCATCGGCACGCAAGCGGACAACGGACTCGGCTCGACGACGCCGCTCGCGACGACCTCGTCGGGCGCCTACGTGACGAGCGTACTGAACGGCAACACCAACATGCACACGTTCTTCGACAGCGGCTCGAACGGGATCTTCTTCGCGGATGCGTCGCTGCCGCAGTGCGGATCGTGGTTTTGTCCGGGCAGCACGCAGACCTTCGGCATCGCGCTCGGCAGCGGAAACGGCGCGTCGGTGAAAGCGACGACGTTCCAGGTCGCCAGCTCGCAAGTGTTGTTCTCGACGTTCAACTTCGCGTTCGACGATCTTGCCGGTCCGATCGGCAACGTCGTCGATCTGGGACTGCCGTTCTTCTATGGACGCAGCATCTACACCGCGATCGAAACGCGGCCGACGCCTGCGGGGCCCGGGCCATACTATGCGTTCTAGCGCGGACGCTCGCGCATGATCGTTTCCCGCCACCCTGCTCGTCGCGCAGCCTTACGCTCATCGCACAGGAGCGGAACTGAAGAAGCGCGTGAAAGTTCTGAACGATGGCGCTCGATTGGAACGATGCGCATGCCGATTCGTGACATTCAACCCGGCTTTTACAAGAGACGTTGCGCAGCATTCGACTAGGTGCATTTGAATCACGTCGTCACGCGATATCGGACATCGGATACCGACGGCACCCAGCTTGCCCTAAAACTCACGCGCAAAAGAAAAACCCGCGTCAGCCATGACTGACGCGGGTTCGATCCTGGTCGGGGCGAGAGGATTTGAACCTCCGACCACCTGCACCCCATGCAGGTACGCTACCAGGCTGCGCTACGCCCCGAAAGCGTGAAAGTATAACAGACACTTTGAGCAAATAGAACTGTCGAGATGCAAATTCCATTCAACGCAATGCCGCCACGAATCATGCACTGTTACATGCGTATTCGTTCATTGCTCACGCCCGCTTCATCGCCAGCATCACCAGCTTGTCGAAGATGCGATCGCCGAGCCACTTGCGCGCAAACATCGTCGGCCTCGCGAACCTGCCGGCGACGTAGCGCGTCCTCGGCCGACGGGCGCGCACCGCACGAACGATCAGATCGACGATCACTTGCGGATCGGAACCGCGAGCGTCCTGATAGAGCATCTTCGTCGCAGTGGCAACCGCGGCTGCCATCTTCGCGTACGGACCGTTGCCCGAACGCTCGAGCATCGGCGCAAGCATCACGTCGCCGAACTCCGTGACGATCGCGCCCGGCTCGACGATCACGACGTCGATGCCGAACGGCTGCAGTTCGAGCCGCAGACAATCGGACCAGCCCTCGACCGCGTGCTTCGTCGCGTGATACCAGCTGCCGAGCGGCGAATAAATCTTGCCGCCCATCGACGAGATGTTGACGATGCGCCCCGCACGCTTCGCACGCATCGACGGCAGCAAGAGCTGCGTCAGCCGCGCCATGCCGAACAGGTTGACTTCGAACTGGTAGCGCGCGTCGTCGATCCTCGTCTCTTCCATCGCGCCGAACATTCCGAATCCGGCGTTGTTGATCAGTACGTCGGCGCCGTGCGCCTCTCGCTCGATTCGCTCGACGGCCGCCCGCAAGTCCGCTTCGCGCGTGACGTCCATCTTCAGAACGGTCGCGCCGAGCGCGACCAGATCGGCCATCTGCTCGACCCTGCGCGCCGCCGCATAGACGGTCATCCCTTCGGCGAGCAACGCCTTTGCGAATGCCTTGCCCATCCCCGACGACGCGCCCGTCACGAGCGCAACCCTTTTGCCAGATGCGTGCGTTGTCATGCGAACTCTCCGATCGATCGAGACGAGCAACAGGACGATCGTAGCGCCTCGCCGATCGCCCGGCGCAAGTCAAGCGCGCCATCGTAGAAACCGATCACGCGAACTACGCAGTTGCCGGCGACGGAGCCGGCGGCTGTCTCGCCCGGCCCGCTCCGCGACGGGACGCCGAGCCCGAATCGCCCGTTTCCGCAACGCTCTGAATGCTCGAACGTCGATCGCATCGCGTGCCCGAACGGTGAACGGCGCGCGATCCGGACATCGCGGACAGCGGCGCGGCTCCGCCGCAATCCCGCGCCTGCCGGGCGTTTGCCGCTGCGCACACGATCCGCCCGATAGCGTCCGGGTATCCCCTGAAACGACCGCTTCTCGCCGAACTCGCGCGCCGCTTCTCGCCAACCGCACCGCCATGCGCGCATCATACGGGCGACATACAGGCGTTTGATTCATATCATTGTCATTGCGTCCTTCCCGCCGCAATGCGCCTCCTTGCAGCGCAGCACGACGCGCCGACGTTTGGTGCGGCTCCTCTAGCCAGGCTATGCCACACTGCGCCAAATCATCGGCGTCAAGCCGACGCGCGCGCTCGCGCGCCAGTCACGACAAAGATAGGGAGACATCAACGATGCGGACACCGGTCCAGCGCGTCCATCGCACGCCATTTCACCGCGCGCCTGGCGCATGGCACGCCCTACGCACCGCCATTTCGGCTTCGCGCTGGTTCTTGCGCTCGTGCGCGGGAACGGCGGTCACGCTCGCCGTCCTGAGCGCGGGATGCGCGGAATCGACGCCGAAAACCAGCAGCGGGGCCACCACCTCGACGACGATCGAACGCACGAAGGCCGACCGCCTCGCGCGCGAGCAGCAGATCGCGCGGACCGTGCCGGCGCTCGCGTCGATCAAGCTCACGCAGCCGCGCCCGTTTACGCTGCGCGACTCCGGGCAGAACGGCACGCTCACGTTCCTGCGCGAAGTCGACTTCCGTATCGTCGGCGACCTCGGCTTCCTCGTCCATGAGCTATCAGCGACGCTCGTGCCGACGCATCCCGGCGCGCCCGCCGTGTTCGACGACCCGACGAGCTTCGACATCGCCGTGCACCGCGGCACCGTGACGCTCGACAACACGAAGCTCAACGCGCTCTTCGGCGGCTACATATTCGGCTACCACAACGCGCCGCTGCGGCACGTGCGCGTGACGGCGGGCGACGGCGTCCTCGACATCCACGGCGAAATGCAGCGCGACGGCTGGGTGCCCTTCTCGCTGAAGGGCAAGCTGGAGGTTCGCGACGGCTCGACGCTCGTCTTCCGTCCAGTCGATGTGCACGTATCGGGCATCGACGCAGGCCCCGTGATGCGGGCCGCAAAGGTACAGGTGTCGGATCTGCTGAAGATCGACACGCCGATCGTGCGGCTGAACGGCAACGATCTCGTGCTGAATGTCGACAAGCTGCTGCCGCCCCCGCATCTGAAGATCAACATCGTCGCGCTGAAGTTGACGCCCGCCGGTCTCGACCTCGTGCTCGACGACGGCACGAAGGCGGGCTTCACGATGCCCGAAAACGCGCCGAAGCACGCGATATATCTGCGCGGCGGCGACGTGAAGTTCATGCGCACGATGCCGATGAACGCGGACATCATGATCTATCCGCCGCGCGAGTCCGCGCCGGATGACGCGTTCGTGTTCGACATGTATCACTATCGCGACCAGCTCGTCGCCGGCTATTTCAACTTCGAGCCGAGCGGCGCGCTGTCGATCCTGATGCCGTCATATTCGCAGGTCGCGCGCCCCGCCGCGCCGGGCGTCGGCAGCGCGTCCGCGCGGATGAACGACAGCCTGATTGCGGCGCAGCAGTCGAGCCTGAACGAAGCACGCCGAGAATGGGAGGCGTTTGCGATCGCGCCGAACGACGGCGCGCCGCGGTCCAACTTCCGCAAGGTGGCCATGAAGCACGGCGGCGACGTGACGGCGTTCGGCCCGCGCCACATATCGAGCGGCACGACGACGATCCACCTGCACAACGCGGATTTCTACATCGCCGGCAACATCGGCTTTCGGGTCGACGATCTCGTCGTTCAGCTCGTCGCGAAGCGCGCGGGCGAGCCCGTCGACCTCGACGATCCGAATCAGTACGACATCCGCATCCTGAGCGGCTCGGTGCTCGCGCCGTGGGACGCGATGTCCGATCTCTTCAACCGGCATCTGCTCGACTATTCGCCGCGCTCGCTGAACGACCTGAAGCTGAGCGCCGACGGCGACCAACTGCACGTGCAGGGCGGCCTCAAACTGTGGAACCAGGTGCCGCCTGGCGTCTGGCTGCCGGCCGACATGAAAGGCACGCTGACGCTGCTCGACGAACGCCATCTCGCGTTCACGCCGACGAAGGTGTCCGTACTCGGCGTGCCGCAGGCAAAGCTGCTTCGCGCGCTCGGCATCGAGCTGTCGTCGCTCGCACCGCTCAAGCGCCGCGGCGCCGAGCTGCGCGGCAATGCGCTCGTGCTCGACCAGTACACGGTGTTCCCGCCGCCCATGCTGATCGGCCGCATGTCGCAAGCGACAGCCGAGCCGGACGGTCTGCGCCTGACGTTCCGTTCGGCGCCGAACGCGCCCGTGTCGCGGCCGCCCGCAAACGTCCCGAAGAGCTACCTGTGGCTCGAAAGCGGCGACACGAAGATGTTCAACGTACTCGTGCTGAACATGCGCATTCTCGTTCAAGACACGACGAAGCAGCGGGTGCGTTTCGATCTCTACGACTACCGCGACGTGGTCGCGCGCGGCTCGGTGCGGATGGTGCATGACGGCACGCTGTACGTCGACGTCGGCAAGAAGGACCCGCTCGCGCCGTGATCCGCGCCGCGCGCGCGGCACGGCCGCCGCGGCGGAACACCCGATAAAAAGCCCGTGCGAACCAGCGTTCGCACGGGCTTTTTATCGTTTTCCGACTGCCTGCCCCTCGGAAAGCGCGCGGCGCGGCACGGCCCGAGGCTCTGCGTTCAGCTACGCTTGAGGCCGTCGATCACGTCGAGAAGCGCCCCGCGCAACTGCGCGACATCCACCGTCTCGCTCGACACCGGCTCCGCTGCGCGCGGTTCGAGCTCGTCGGCCGCCGGAGGCGCGCCCCGCTCGCTGCCGACCGCGTCGAGCCGGTTGCGGGCGCCGTTGATCGTGAACCCCTGCTCGTACAGCAGCTCGCGAATCCGCCGGATCAGCAGCACCTCGTGGTGCTGATAGTAACGGCGGTTCCCTCGCCGTTTCACCGGGCGCAACTGCGTGAACTCCTGTTCCCAATACCGCAGCACATGAGGCTTCACGCCGCACAATTCGCTCACTTCCCCGATCGTGAAGTAGCGCTTCGCGGGGATCGGGGGCAACACGACTTTCTCAACCGTCGACGTCATCGTCAGTTAACCGTCGGTAAGGGGCGCGGGCGCCGCGCGCGGGGCGAAGCGCCGGTTTAACGCACGAGATCCGATTCGGCGCCGTTTTCGACGAGCGCCTTCAGCTTCTGGCTCGCGTGGAACGTCACGACACGGCGCGCGGCGATCGGAATCGCCTCGCCCGTCTTCGGATTGCGCCCCGGCCGCTGCGGCTTGTCGCGCAGCTGGAAATTGCCGAAGCCCGACAGCTTCACGCTCTCGCCGTTTTCGAGGGCATCGCGGATCACCTCGAAAAACGCCTCGACCATGTCCTTCGCCTCGCGCTTGTTGAGGCCGACGCTGTCGAACAGCAGTTCGGCCAGCTCGGCCTTCGTCAGCGTCGGCGTATCGCCGACGGACGGCGACGCCGGAACGTCGCGGGACATGGCGCTGCGTTGCGCCGTCAGGAGGGCTTCAAATTCACTCGAGTTCATGTCGTTCATATCTGCAAAACTAGCGCGTCAAACTTGGACAAAAACACTGACGAAAGCGGCGGTTTCCGCCACTTTCGCGCCCTATCCGCGCAAACGCGCGCCATAGACTCGAGCCATGCGGTCCACGAGGGCCTGAATCGCCTGGTCGACCATCTCGTCCTGCAGGGTTCCGGCCGGGTCCTGCAGCGTGACGCGGAACGCAAGGCTTTTCTCGTGGGCTGACAGCCCACTGGAAGTATTTGATTTTGCACGAAATTCGTCGAAGAGCGCAACTTTCTGGACGAACTTGCATGCGTCTTCCGCGAGCGCCTTCTTCATTTCGTCGAAAAGCGCCTGCACTTCGACCTTCTGATCGACGACGACCGCGATGTCGCGACGCACCGGCGGGAACTTCGACACCTCGGACGGCGTCGGCAGCGCGCGCGCGACGAGCGCGTCCGCATCAATCTCGAACATCACGGGCGCATGCGGCAGCTCGTACTTCTGCATCAAGCGAGGATGCAACTCGCCGATCCAGCCGACCGCGCGGCCGTCGACTTCGATCTGCGCGCTGCGGCCCGGATGCAGCGCCGGATGCTCGGCCTTCACGAAACGCGCGACGACGGGCGCGAGCAGCGCCTCGAGATCGCCCTTCACGTCGAAGTAGTCGACCTGGCGCGTCGCCGCGCCCCATTGCTCTTCGACGACCGGCCCGTACGCGAGCGCGCCGACGCGCTTCGGCTGCGCATAGCCCTCGACCGCGAGCTCGCCCGCCTTCACCGACGGATCGGCGATGAACACGCGGCCCGTCTCGAAAACGCGCACGCGATCGGCGCGGCGGTTCAGGTTGTGGCGCAGCACGCCGGCGAGGCTGCCGAACAGCGTCGTGCGCATTACCGACAACTGGCTCGCGATCGGGTTCAGCAGACGCACCGGATTGTCGTTGCCGGCGAAGTCGCGCTCCCACTCGGCATCGACGAAGCTGAAGTTGACCGTTTCCGCGTAGTCGCGCGCGGCGAGCGCGTGACGAATCGCGTGGATCGAGCGTCGCGTCTCGTCGGTCGCGCGCATCTCGCTCGTCGCGACGGGCGGACGGGCGGGGATCTTCTCGAAGCCATAGATCCGGGCGACTTCCTCGATCAGGTCCTCTTCGATCTCGATGTCGAATCGGTGCGGCGGCGGCGTCACGCTGAACACGTCGCCGTCGCGCTCGAATGCGAGGCCGAGACGCGTGAAGATCCGTGCGACTTCGTCCTCGCCGATCTCGACGCCGATGATCCGGTTCGCGCGCGACGCGCGCATCGCCACCGGCGCGCGCTGCGGCAGGTTTGCGATCTGGTCGTCGACGGGGCCCGCCTGGCCGCCGCAGATGTCGAGGATCAGTTGCGTGATCCGCTCGACGTGCTCGACGGTCGTCGAGTAATCGACGCCGCGCTCGAAGCGGTGCGCCGCATCGGTCGAGAAGTTGTACTTGCGCGCGCGGCCGCGGATGCTGTCCGGCCACCAGAACGCCGCTTCGAGGTAGATGTTCGTCGTGTCGAGCGTCACGGCCGTGCTGTCGCCGCCCATGATGCCCGCGAGACTCTCGACTTGGGCGTCGTCGGCGATCACGCCGACCGTCTCGTCGAGCTCGACCGTGCCGCCGTTCAGGAGCTTCAGCGATTCGCCGCGCCGGCCCCAGCGGACGTCGATGCCGCCGTGGATCTTGTCGAGATCGAACACGTGCGACGGACGGCCCAGTTCGAACATCACGTAGTTCGAGATGTCGACGAGCGCCGACACGCTGCGCTGGCCCGCGCGCTCGAGGCGCTCGACCATCCATTGCGGCGTCTTCGCGCGCGCGTTCACCCCGCGGATCACGCGGCCGGAGAAGCGGCCGCACAGATCCGGCGCGGAGATCTTGACGGGCAGCGTCTCGGTCAACTCAGTGAGGACCGGCCGGATGTCGGGCGCCGTGAGCGGCGCCCCCGTGATCGCGGCCGTCTCGCGCGCGATGCCGAACACGGACAGGCAGTCCGCCTTGTTCGGCGTCAGCTTGATTTCGAAGACCGTGTCGTCGAGGTTCAGCGTATCCCGGATGTCCTGCCCGACGAGCGTGTCCTCGGGCAGGATCATGAGGCCGCTGTGGTCGTCGGACAACTTAAGCTCGCGCGCCGAGCAGAGCATCCCCTGACTCTCGACGCCGCGCAGCTTCGACAGCTTGATCGCAAACGGCGCGGCGCCTTCTTCGACGGGCGGCAGCTTCGCGCCGACGAGCGCGACCGGCACCTTGATGCCCGGCGCGACGTTCGGCGCGCCGCAGACGATCTGGAGCGTCGCGCCCGTGCCGGCGTCGACCTGGCAGACGTTGAGCTTGTCGGCATCCGGATGCTTGACCACCTCGAGCACGCGGCCCACGACGATCTTCTCGGTCGGCGGCGCAGCCGGGCGCAGCGACTCGACCTCGAGCCCCGCCATCGTCAGCGCGTGCGACAGCTCATCCGTCGTCAGTTGCGGATCGACAAAGGTTCTCAGCCAGGATTCAGGGAATTGCATGGATATCCACGTTCGAAACAGTTAGATCGAGGCCCGGCGCGCCGCCTCGGTAGGCCGGCCGGGCGCGGAGCGAGACGGTCGCGCCGTTACGCGAACTGCCGCAGGAAGCGCAGGTCGTTCTCGAAGAAGAGACGCAGATCCTGCACGCCGTAGCGCAGCATCGTCAGCCGCTCGAGGCCGCTGCCGAACGCGAAGCCGATATAGCGCTCGGGGTCGAGGCCCATGTTGCGGATCACCGTCGGATGCACCTGGCCGGAGCCGGAGATCTCGAGCCATTTGCCCGCATTCCTGCCGTGCTCGAACATCATGTCGATCTCGGCCGACGGCTCGGTAAACGGGAAGTACGACGGACGGAAGCGCACGAGGATATCGTCGCGCTCGAAGAATTTCTTCAGGAAATCGGTGTAGACGCCCTTCAGATCGGCGAAGCTGACATTTTCGTCGATCCACAAGCCTTCGACCTGGTTGAACATCGGCGAGTGCGTCGCGTCGCTGTCGACGCGGTACGTGCGGCCGGGCGCGATCACCTTGACGGGCGGCCGGTTCATCCGCGCATAGCGGACCTGCATCGGGCTCGTGTGCGTGCGCAACAGCAGCGGACGACCGTCGGCATCCTTGCCGTCGACGTAGAACGTGTCCTGCATCGAGCGCGCCGGATGGTTCTCCGGGCTGTTCAATGCGGTGAAGTTATACCAATCGGTTTCGATCTCGGGGCCGTCGGCCACGTCGAAGCCGATCGACCGGAAAATCTGTTCGACGCGCTCCCACGTGCGCATCACCGGATGCAGGCTGCCCGTGCCCGTGCCGCGGCCCGGCAGCGTGACGTCGATCGCCTCGGCGGCGAGGCGCTGGTTCAGGAGCGCGTCGGCGAGCGCCTGGCGGCGCGCATTGAGCGCGGCCTCGACCTGCTGCTTCGCGACATTGATGCGCGCGCCTTCCGTCTTGCGCGTTTCGGGATCGAGCTTGCCGAGGCCCTTCAGCAGCTCGGTCAGCGCGCCCGACTTACCGAGAAACCGCGCCTTCTCGTTCTCGAGCGTGGTGATATCCGCAGCCCCTTCGAACGACTGCTGCGCGTCGGCGACAATCTGGTCCAGATCCATTGATCCCATCACTTCCAACGTCAGTTGTGCTCGTCGAGCGAAACGCCCGACCCAACAAAAAAGGGGCTCGGAAGAGCCCCGTTTTCGCTGCAGCGGCCGCAACTACCGGAACATCGCTGCAACTCACCACGCAGTGCTAATTTCGCAATTAGGCTGCAACGGCGGCCTTCACCTGCTTCACGATCGCGGCAAAAGCAGCCTTGTCGAACACCGCCATGTCGGCCAGCACCTTGCGGTCGAGTTCGATCGACGCCTTCTTCAGGCCGTTGATGAACACGCTGTAGGTCATGTCGTGCTGACGCACGGCCGCGTTGATACGCGTGATCCACAGTGCGCGGAACACACGCTTCTTGTTACGGCGGTCGCGGTACGCATACTGGCCTGCGCGCATCACCGCCTGCTTGGCGATGCGGTAGACGTTATTGCGACGGCCGCGATAACCCTTGGCCAGGTTGATGATCTTCTTGTGACGGGCCCGTGCGGTTACCCCACGTTTGACTCGAGGCATGATTCGCTCCTTTGAGTATCGGTTGAGGGGTTACGCGAACGGAAGCATCGCGCGGACGGAGTTCAGATCGGAATCATGAACTGCCGTGGCGCCGCGCAGGTGACGCTTGTTCTTCGTGGTTTTCTTGGTCAGGATGTGGCGCTTGAAGGCTTGACCGCGCTTGACGGTACCGCCCGGACGCACCACGAAGCGCTTTGCAGCGCTCTTCTTGGTCTTCATCTTAGGCATGACGAACAACTCCAGTTTATTTGATGGAGGTGGGTGTGCGGTTGGCTCGCGCCCTCAACCCGCCCTTCGGAACCCAGTCCACTTGTGTACGGCGCGACGCTTGCGCGAGCACCGTCGTTTCAGGCGCGCCGCCCTGACCGGACGACGCGCCGAACCACTTCACCGAACCGCCGCGCGCCTGCGCGGCATGCTCGTTACTTCTTCTTTTTCGGCGAGAGCACCATGATCATCTGGCGCCCTTCCATCTTCGGCATCTGCTCGACCTGGCCGACTTCGTCGAGGTCGGTACGCAGACGCTCGAGCATCCGCATGCCGATTTCCTGGTGAGCCATTTCCCGGCCGCGGAAACGCAACGTGATCTTCGTCTTGTCGCCTTCCTCGAGGAAGCGCACCAGGTTGCGAAGCTTGACGTTGTAATCGCCGTCATCGGTCCCTGGGCGGAACTTCACTTCCTTGACCTGGATGACCTTTTGCTTAAGCTTCGCCTCGTGCTGCTTCTTGGCTTCCTGGTACTTGAACTTGCCGTAATCCATCAGACGGCAAACCGGCGGAGCCGCTTGCGGCGCGATCTCCACCAGGTCAACATCCAGTTCTTCCGATTTACGGAAAGCCTCGACGAGTTTCACGATGCCGATGGGCTCGCCATCGACCCCGACCAGACGCACTTCCGGTGCAGTGATTTCACCGTTGATGCGATGCGACGACTTATCAGTAGCGATGTTACGTTTCCTCTAAAAATTAAAAAAACGAGCCGCGCTGCCAGGGCGGTTACTTGAACGCCTGGATGTCCTCACGCAGACGCTCAACGAAGGCTTCGACGGGCATGACACCCAGATCGACGCCGCCACGGGCACGCACGGCTACCGTTTGTGCTTCACGCTCTTTATCGCCTACGACGAGCAGGTATGGAACTTTTTCGAGCGTGTGCTCGCGTATTTTATAGCTAATTTTCTCGTTGCGCAAATCGGCTGACACTCTAAGCCCTTGTTTTTGCAACGATTGAGCAACAGTCTGCGCATATTCCACCTGACTTTCGGCAATATTCAGCACAACTGCGTGGACGGGCGCGAGCCAGGCGGGCATCGCACCGGCGTGGTGCTCGATCAGAATCCCGAGGAAACGCTCCATCGATCCGACGATCGCCCGGTGCAGCATTACCGGCCGGCGGCGGCTGTTGTCCTCGGCGACATACTCGGCGCCGAGCCGCTCCGGCAGCATCATGTCGAGCTGCAGCGTGCCGCACTGCCACGAGCGGCCGAGTGCGTCCTTGATGTGGTACTCGATCTTCGGGCCGTAGAACGCGCCCTCGCCCGGCAACTCCTCCCACTCCACGCCGCACGCCTTCAGCGCCTTGCGCAGGCCGTCCTCGGCGTGATCCCACGTCTCGTCCGAACCCATCCGCTGCTCCGGGCGCAGCGACAGCTTGATGTCGATGCGGTCGAAGCCGAAATCCTCGTAGACGCTCATCGCGAGCTTGTTGAACGCGATCGCCTCGGAGTTGATCTGCTCTTCCGTGCAGAAGATGTGCGCGTCGTCCTGCACGAAGCCGCGCACACGCATCAGGCCGTGCAGCGCACCCGACGCCTCGTTGCGGTGGCACGAGCCGAATTCCGCGTAGCGCAGCGGCAGATCGCGATACGAGCGCAAGCCGTGCTTGAACACCTGCACGTGGCCCGGGCAGTTCATCGGCTTGACCGCATAGTCGCGCTTCTCCGACTCGGTCGTGAACATGTTCTCGCGATAGTTCTGCCAGTGGCCGGACGCCTCCCACAGCGAGCGGTCCATGATCATCGGCGTCTTGATCTCGAGGTAGCCGGCCGCGTCAAGACGACGGCGCATGTACTGCTCGACCTGCTGCCACAGCGTCCAGCCCTTCGGGTGCCAGAACACCATGCCGGGCGACTCTTCCTGGATGTGGAACAGATCGAGCTGCTTGCCGAGCTTGCGGTGGTCGCGCTTTTCCGCCTCTTCGAGCATGTGCAGGTACGCGTCCTGGTCCTCCTTCTTCGTCCAGGCGGTGCCGTAGATGCGCTGAAGCTGCTCGTTCTTCGAGTCGCCGCGCCAGTACGCGCCCGCGACCTTCATCAGCTTGAAGACCTTCAGCTTGCCCGTCGACGGCACGTGCGGGCCGCGGCACAGGTCGGTGAAGCCGCCGTGTGCGTACAGCTTGATCTCGTCGCTCGCGGGAATCGATTCGATGATCTCGGCCTTGTACTTCTCGCCGATGCTGCGGAAATACGAAACCGCCTCGTCGCGCGACACGACGCGGCGCGTGACGGTCTCGTCCTTCTTCGCGAGCTCCTGCATGCGCTTTTCGATCTTCTCGAGATCTTCGGGCGTGAAGGGACGATGGTACGAGAAGTCGTAATAGAAGCCGTTGTCGATCACGGGCCCGATCGTCACCTGCGCGTCCGGATACAGTTCCTTCACAGCGTACGCGAGCAAATGGGCGGTCGAGTGACGGATGATGTCGAGGCCGTCGGCGTCCTTGTCCGTGACGATCGCGAGCGACGCGTCGCGATCGATCAGCGTGGACGTATCGACGAGCTCGCCGTCGAGCTTGCCGCCGAGCGCGGCCTTCGCAAGACCAGGGCCGATCGACGCCGCCACGTCGGCGACCGTCACCGGATGCTCGTATTGGCGAACCGAGCCGTCGGGCAAGCGTATCGAAACCATATAGCAATCTCCGTGATGCCGTCAGTGAGCGGCAGACTAACAGCGCGCGAACCGGCAGCAAAAGCGCGCGACAAAAAAAATGCGGCCCCGCTTTCGAGGGGCCGCATTCCGATGCTTCAATACCACAAGGCGAAAACGTTCCTCGACTAGCGTCGCTCCGAATGGGGTTCGGTCAACGTTCGCGGTGTCATAACCGTATTCGCCTTTTGCGTAGAATTTTCTACTGCCGCAGAAGCTCGGCGAACCGAGCTCCAGCCGATGTCGTTGGTAGGCTCGATTGGATTCGAACCAACGACCCCCACCATGTCAAGGTGGTGCTCTAACCAACTGAGCTACGAGCCTGAAGAAGCTGAAATTATATGGAGCTCATTTTGTCTTGGCAAGTGTTTTCGTGCATTTTGTTTGGCAAAGTTCGCACCCGTTGCCGAGCGGCGCAGGCCACCGGCCACCGGCGGGCGGCGCTCACGCCTTGCGGGCCGCCCGAACGACGCCATGGACCTCGCCGAGCAGCGCGCACGCGCGCTGCACCTGCGACGCACTCGACACCTCGACCGTGAACTGCATGAACGCCGCATTGCGGCGGCTTTGTGTCTTCACGCCGATCACGTTCATCTTCTCGCGCGCGAACACTTCGGAGATGTCGCGCAACAACCCCTGCCGGTCGGTCGCCTCGATCAACAGGTCGACCGGATAGACGGACGCGCCGCGCCCGCCCAGCACGTCGGCGGACCAGGTCGTCTGCAGCACGCGCTCGGGCGCGCGCTCGGCCATCCGGCGAAACGTCGGGCAATCGCTGCGGTGGATCGACATCCCCTTGCCGCGCGTGACGAAGCCGCTGATCGGATCGGGCGGCGCCGGGCGGCAGCAGCGCGCGAGCTGCGTGAGAAGCGCATCGACGCCGACGACGAGCACGCCCGTCGACGCGCCGTGCGCGACGTTCGCCCCGCTCGCGCGCTTCTCGAAGTTCGCGGGCGCTTCCGGCTCGGGTTCCGGCGCGGGCGCGTCGGAAAGCGCCTGCTCGACGTTGCGCAGGCTGAACTCTTCCTTGCCGACGGCCGCGAACAGCTCGTCGGGCGACTTGAAGCCGAGCTTCGCCGCGAGGTGCTCGAGATTGACCGACGTCTTGCCTTCCCGCTGCAGCGTCTTCTCGACGAGCGCGCGGCCGTGCGCGACGGTCTCCTGCTGGTCGACCGCGTTGAACCATGCCCGCACCTTCTGGCGCGCACGCGAGCTGTGCAGATAGCCGAGCTGCGGATTGAGCCAGTCGCGCGACGGGCCGCCCTCCTTCACCGCGACGATCTCGACCGTCTGGCCGTTCGCAAGCGGCGTGTTGAGCGGCACCATCGCGCCGTCGACGCGCGCGCCGCGGCACCGATGGCCAAGCTCGCTGTGCAGGTGGTACGCGAAATCGACTGGCGTCGCGCCCTGCGGCAGCGCGATCACGCGCGCCTGCGGCGTCAGCACGTAGATGTGGTCGTCGTCGAGCGTCGTCTCGCGCAACTGCGCCCATGCTTCGCGGCCGCTCGCGTCGTCATCGCCGCCGCTGTCCGCGACCTCGTCCTTCCACGCGAGGAGCTGGCGCAGCCAAGCGATCTTCTCGTCGTACTTCTCGCTTGCCGAGAACTGGCCGCCGTAGCCGCGCGCGCCCGCTTCCTTGTAGCGCCAGTGCGCGGCGACGCCGTATTCGGCGAAGCGATGCATCTCCTGCGTGCGGATCTGCACTTCGAACGCGCGGCCATCGTCGCCGATCACGACCGTATGCAGCGATTTGTAGCCGTTCGGCTTAGGCCGAGAGATGTAGTCGTCGAATTCCTTCGGCACCGGCTGCCACAGGTGGTGAACGATGCCGAGCACCGTATAGCAATCCTTGATGTCCGGAACGATCACGCGAAACGCGCGCACGTCGTAGAGCTCGGAGAAGTCGAGCTCCTTGCCGCGCATCTTGCGCCAGATGCTGTAGATGTGCTTCGGACGGCCGCTCACCTCGGCCTGGATGTGCGCGGCCGCGAGCTCGTGCTGCAGCCGCTCGATCGCCTCCGCCACGTATGCCTCGCGCTCGACGCGCTTCTCGTCGAGCAGCTTCGCGATACGCTTGTACGTGACGGGATCCTCGAAGCGGAACGCGAGATCCTCGAGTTCCCACTTCAGTTGCCAGATGCCGAGCCGGTTCGCGAGCGGCGCGTAGATCTCGAGCGTCTCGCGTGCGGCGTCGGGCGTCGGCTCGATTTTCGCGCCCGCGTAATAGCGCAGCGACTGCAACCGCGACGCGAGCCTGATCAGCACGACGCGGATATCCTGCGCGAAGGCGAGCAGCATCTTGCGCAGCGCCTCGATCTGCGCGCGCCGCTCGGCCTGCGCATCGCGGCCCGCGTCGACGGGCGCGCTCTGCGCGACGCGCAGGCTCACGGTACCGAGACGCAGCAACTTGCGCACATCGGTGACGAGGCGCGCAACCTCGTCGCCGAAGCGCTCGGCGATCTGCTTTTCGGGATCGCTCAGATACGGCGCGAGCGCGAAGAGCGCGGCCGCCTGCACCGCGGGCGGATCGACGTTCAGCCGCTGCATGATCGTCGACGTGCCCGCCGCGTGGTCCGAGAGCAGTTCGCCCGACGACAAACGCGCGTCGCCCGCATGCTCGCGCACGAACGCGAGCACGTCGTCGATCGACGGCGCCGCGGCGGTGGAAGCGGAATCAGCTGTCATCGTCGGGTATTGCGTGTCGCTGAAAAAAACGTGTCGCGCTCCGGCTCAGTTGCGCTGCGCGGCGACGACCACCACTTCGACGAGGCACGCGGGGTTTGCGAGCTTCGCCTCGACGGTCGCGCGCGGCGGCGTCGCGCCCGGTGCGACCCATGCATCCCACACTTCGTTCATGCCCGGGAAGTTCGCCATGT
The DNA here is from genome assembly GCF_001523835.1 of Burkholderia sp. ABCPW 14. Taxonomy (NCBI): domain Bacteria; kingdom Pseudomonadati; phylum Pseudomonadota; class Betaproteobacteria; order Burkholderiales; family Burkholderiaceae; genus Burkholderia; species Burkholderia sp. ABCPW 14. Next base: position 18,990 of record NZ_LOVS01000132.1, read on the forward strand.
CGGAGATGTAAATCTGCACCGACAGCAGATTTGTCTTGTCGCTGTTCGCCTCGCCGAGCAGGCGGTCGATGTGGCCGAGCACTTCGCGCGTCTGGCCCTTGATGTCCTGCGCCGTGTCCTCGGCGATCTGGCCCGCGAGGTAGACGGTGCCGTTGTGGATCGCGATTTCGGAAAGACGGGGGCCGACGTGGTGACGAGTAACTGCCATGAGAATTCCCGGTTGGATGGTTGATCAGTGGACGGTGCGGCAAGCCCACGGGCGGGCCGCACCGAACCGCATATTATGACGCGTGCGGCGCGTCCCCGACGAAAAATTGGCGAGCGATCGCGATCTGATCGGCGCTCACGAACGCGGGCGCATGGCCGGCTTCCGCAATCTCGACGCTCGACACCGCCCGGCCGCGCGCCTTCATCGCATCGACCGTGTCGCGCGACAGCAGATCCGACTGCGCGCCGCGCACGACGAGAAGCGGCCCCGCGAACGCCTCGAGCGAATGCCATAGCCATGCCTCGCCCTGCGCATTCGCCTCCGGCGTCGCCGCCTTGAACGGCACCGCGATGCGCGGGTCGTAGCGCGCGCGCCATGAGCCGTCATGGTCCTGCACGAGAAGCGGCCGGTTCAGCGCGCGCCACTCGTCGGGCGTGAGCGGGCCGAACGGCAGCGACAGCGACGCCAGGTAATCGACGCCCTCCTGCTCGGTTGCGAAGCGCTTGTCGAGCCCCGTGTATTCGCCGATGCGCTCGAGCGCGGCGGGCTCGATGTGCGGGCCGATGTCGTTGACGATCATCTTGCCGATCGGCGCATCCGGCAATCCGCCGAGCGCGAGGCCGATCAGGCCGCCCATCGACGTGCCGAACCAATCGACACGCTCGACATCGAGACGCGCGATCAGCGTCACGATGTCGGCGACGTATTGCGGCACGCCGTAGAGCCTCGGATCCGCGAGCCAGTCCGACCGGCCGCGCCCGGCCACGTCGGGACAGACGACGCGATAGACGTCGGACAGCGCCGCCGCGAGGCGATCGAAATCGCGCCCCGAGCGCGTGAGTCCGTGCACGCAGACGAGCACGCGCGGATTCGCGGGATCGCCCCACTCGGTGTACGCGACGTGGTGCAGGCCGGTCGGATGCGCGCATTGCACGCGACGCTCGCGCGGGGAAACGGAAGTGACAAGGTTCGATGACATCGGCGCATCCTGATGAACAATCGGCATGGTCGAACGCCCGGCGCCCCGATGGCGACGGGCCGCCGAACACATGGACCGATTGTAAACCGCTTCGCCACGCGCGGCCGGTCGGCCGAACGGCTCGTGACGCGACGCGCAGCGACTCGCGCGCCGCGTACCAGAGAAGAAATATCCCGTCGATATATTTCAAGAATCCATTTCAAGAATCGAATTTCAGGAAGGTCGAACTGAATGATCAAATCGATCAAATCGATCGCTGACGCCTCATCGACGAATCGATGCCTCGCATAGACAAACCGGCGACTGCTGCAACATGTCGCATGCCCCCCACGAACCGCTGCGGCGCGGCCCACGGCAGGCCTGGCCATCGCCGCCCGCTCGCGCTTCACGCGCGAAAACGCCGTCGTGTCATTGACTTCGCCCGGTTCATTTCATGCGCCCGGCCCAACAAAAAAACAATATCGCCCATTCACGGATTCGCGATTCGTTTCAGCCAGCTGTCGCGCCGATGTCCAGCGACGCATCATCCGTCCGGCAGAAGGAGGCGCACGATGCCCACGCAGACTCTGATCGCCGGCGGCGGGCTCGCCGGCACGATGCTCGCCAATCAGCTCGCGTCGACACTGTTCGACGAAGTCGTCCGCAACGATGTGCGAATCACGCTGCTGTCCGATTCGCCGTACCACGACTACAAGCCGGCGTTCATGGACGTCGCGTTCGGCTCATGATTTCGCAACGAGCTGACGCGCGCCGAGCGCTCGCCGCTGCGTCCCGAGATCGCGTTCGTCGTCGATCGCGCGACGCATTTCGACTTCGCGACGCAGCACGCGCACACGAAGAGCGGCAAGCGCTACGGCTACGACCATCTCGCGATCGCGACGGGCTGCGCGCCTTCTCCCGAGCGCATCGAAGGCCTCGCCGAAGCGGGCGACCATTTCCACCCGTACGAGCCGGCGCGACGGCTCGCCGGGCGGATCGCGTCGATCGAGCGCGGAACCGTGTTCGTCAACGTCACGTCCCCGAAGACGCACAACGTCCCGCATCAATGCGGGATTGCGCCGATCGAGGCCACGCTGATGCTCGACGACGGACTGCGCCGCCGCGGCGTGCGCGACAAGGTCGAGATCGTCTACACGTACCCGACCGTGTCGCAGTTGCTGCGCAATTGCCTGTTCGTGCAAAAGCCGGCCTGCGACGGGCTGCCCGCGCTCTTCGAGCAGCGCGGCTTCACGCTCGCGCGCGTCGATCCGGCGCGCAAGATCGTGTATTCGGGGGGAAGGCGCGAAACAGCCGTTCGACATCCCGATGGCGACGCCGCCCATCCGCGCGGCCGAAGCGGTGCGCGCGATCGGCGGCGCAATCGCCTGAGCGCCGAGCGCCGCGGGCGGCGCATGGCGGCGCGCGGCTCGCCGCCCCGATACGCCAGTGGCTATCGCGCGACGCCGCGGCGCAAAGCGCCGACCGATCCGAGACGCCCCGCACCGCGCATCGACACTTACCGCTCGATGTGCCGCCGAGCGCCCACCGTCGCCAATCGAAACGCGAAAACGAAAGCGCCCCGTGTCTTCCCGACACGGGGCGCTTTCATCCCGCCGTTGCAGCGGTACCGCCAGGCGACGGCGCGGCGCACGCAAGCGCGCCGCGCCGAAACCGCAACGTCACGCAACCTCGCTCACATCGAGCGGCGCGCCCGTCTTCGCCTTGATCTCGTCGACGCTCACGCCGTCGGCGAGCTCGAGCACCTTGAGCCCGTCCGGCGTCACTTCGATCACGCCGAGATCCGTGATGATCAGATCAACGACGCCGACGCCCGTCAGCGGCAGCGTGCATTCCTCGAGGATCTTGTGCTGGTCGCCCTTCGCGACGTGCTCCATCAGCACGACGACGCGCTTCACACCCGCGACGAGGTCCATCGCGCCGCCCATCCCCTTGATCATCTTGCCGGGAATCATCCAGTTCGCGAGGTCGCCGCTCTTGCTGACCTGCATCGCGCCGAGGATCGCGAGGTTGATGTGGCCGCCGCGGATCATCGCGAACGAATCGGCCGACGAGAAGATCGACGAGCCCGGCAGCGTCGTCACGGTCTGCTTGCCGGCGTTGATGAGATCGGCATCGACTTCGTCCTCGGTCGGCGACGGGCCGATCCCGAGCAGGCCGTTCTCCGACTGCAGCCACACTTCGACGCCCGTCGGCACGTGGTTCGCGACGAGCGTCGGCAGCCCGATGCCGAGGTTCACGTAGAAGCCGTCCTGCAATTCCTTCGCCGCGCGCGCGGCCATCTGGTCACGATTCCAAGCCATCTCAGTCTCCTTTCGCGCGCACGACGCGTTGTTCGATGCGTTTTTCCGGCGTCGCGTTGAGCACGAGCCGCTGCACGAAAATGCCGGGCGTGTGGACCTGATCCGGATCGAACTCGCCGTTCTCGACGATCTCCTCGACTTCGGCGACCGTGATCCGGCCCGCCATCGCACACATCGGATTGAAGTTGCGCGCGGTGCGGCGGTAGATCAGATTGCCGGACTTGTCGGCCTTCCACGCCTTCACGAGCGCGACGTCGGCCGTGAGCGAAGGCTCGAGGACGTAATGCTTGCCGTCGAACTCGCGCGTCTCCTTGCCTTGCGCGATCACGGTGCCGTAGCCCGTCTGCGTGAAGAACGCCGGGATGCCCGCGCCGCCCGCGCGCAGCTTCTCGGCGAGCGTGCCCTGCGGCGTGAATTCGAGCTCGAGCTCGCCCGACAGATACTGGCGCTCGAACTCCTTGTTCTCGCCGACGTACGACGAAATCATCTTCTTGATTTGCCGGGTGTCGAGCAGAAGGCCGAGGCCGAAGCCGTCGACGCCCGCATTGTTGCTGATGCAGGTGATGCCTTTCACGCCCGAGTCGCGCAGCGCGGCGATGAGCGCCTCCGGAATGCCGCACAGGCCGAAGCCACCGACCGCGAAGGTCTGTCCGTCATGGACGACGCCCTCGAGCGCGGCAGCCGCGCTTGGGTAGACTTTGTTCATCTCTATGTCCCTTCCTCTATGGAAACCAGCACGACGGTCCGCGCGGCTCGCGCGCACGACGGACCCGTCGCACCATTCTAAGCACGCGCGGCGAATGCTGCCGCGACGATGCGTTTTCTTCTCTTATCCGGTCGCGGCATGGGCCGCGACATGTGTGAAAGGGTACGATGCGCGACGGATACGGCACAATACGCAAAATTACATAAGCATTCGCCGCGGCTCGCGCGGCGCCCGATCACTGTCCGTCAGCGTACATGCCCGCCATCGATTACCAGACCGCCTTCCATCTCGCGCCGATCGGCCTCGTGCTGTCGCGCGACCGTGTCATCGAGGATTGCAACGACGAACTCGCCGCGATCTTCCGCTGCGCGCGCGCCGACCTGATCGGCCGATCGTTCGAGGTGCTCTACCCGTCGTCCGACGAATTCGAGCGGATCGGCGAGCGGATCTCGCCCGTGATGATCGCGCACGGCAGCTACGCGGACGACCGCATCATGAAGCGCGCGAGCGGCGAGCTGTTCTGGTGCCACGTGACGGGCCGGGCGCTCGACCGCACGGCGCCGCTCGCCGCGGGCGTGTGGACGTTCGAGGACTTGAGCGCGACGCGGCGCGTCGCGATCGAATTGACGCCGCGCGAGCGCGAGATCGCCGCGCAGCTCGCGACCGGCAAGACGAGCAAGCAGATCGGCCGCGTGCTCGACATCAGCTCGCGCACGGTCGACATCTACCGCGCGCGGCTGATGCGTAAATACGGGACGGGAAATACGGCCGAGCTGGTGCAACGCCTGCTCGGGCAGTGAAGACTCGGGAAACCGCCCGCCCGGGCAGGCGAGCAAGCGCGCACGAATGACCGCGTCCCGCCCTTGCCCGCCGCCCCGGGAATCAAGAACGCCAATGAACCGAGTTCTTGCCGCAGCCCGAGCCGATCCATTGCCACCCAAAACTCAATAATTTCATTTCCAGATTCCGATTAGAGCGAATTTCGGATCTACACTTTTTCGAAAAAATTATTTAACCTTGAGCAACACAGTCCGGATTAGATCGGCAATCTGAAATATCACACGGGAAGCAACACATTCGCATTTACCAAGCAATAAAGCTCATATAGATAGCGAAAATGTCGACCTCTCGGCCGGACGCTTCATATCGTCTTGGTCGAATTGGATAATCGGTCGATCCTGCTTCGCAGCACTTTCGATCGACACCAGGGCGCGACAATTTCATGCTGTCGGCCGCAAGGCCGCCAGCGCACTACGACAGGTGCCGCAGGGAACTGAATAATCGAGCGGCCGGGCGATCTCCCGAGGGGGCCACCTTGCCTCAGCAAAACGCCGCGGCGGACTCTCGCATCGATTGGATTATTTAAATCTCAAATTAACTATACCAATCAAAAAGGCCAGGTGAATTTATGATTATCGCGAGAGCAAGATATTTGTTCGTCTTTTTTATGATGAACTTGATCGGATGCCATTGCGCATTTTCTCAAACCAATACGCCGGCAACCGGCATCGATCTGGGCGGCGAAATCCTCGATATTATCAATCAGAATTCCCAAAATCCTGCGCAGGCGATCAATAACTATATGGCGGGCGTTGCCGGAATGAACGTGCGCTGGGTGCGCATTCATCTCGATTGGTCGCAGATCCAGCCGGCGTCGACATGGATCTTCACCAGCGATCCCAATCCCGGCATCAGTAGCGGCCTGACCTGGGGCACGACGGACCTCATCGTTCGGGCAGCGAGAAATTATGGAATGCGAATTCTCGGCGTGATCACATTGACGCCGCGCTGGGCAGTCAGTTCGCAATGTCCGAGCAACTACCGGCAGTCGAATAACGGCGCCTACGCGCTATGCGCGCCAAATCTCACGTCGTACACCAACTTTGCCCGGGCGGCCGCCAAACATTACAGCAGCGACAGTTACGGCGGAAAAATCGATGCGTGGGAAATCTGGAACGAGCCGAATTGCGGCCCCAATTTCATCCCTCATGATCCAGTGCTCTATACCCGGCTCCTGAAGAGCGCGTATCCGGCGATCAAACAGGGCAATCCATCGGCATACGTCTATGCGGGCGGCAGTTCGGGATGCAACACGTCTCCAAACAATGGAACCGGTGCGCTGCCGTCGACCGGCATAGCCGGTCTCGCGAATTCGGTGGATTCCCGATACCCGGCTCCGTCGCAATGGGAGCCCCGCGACTGGCTGGCCGTGATGTACGCGAACGGCGCCAAGGGGTATTTCGACGGGCTCGCTCACCATCCTCATTGTCACAGCGACGACTGGCAATCGCCCGGCGATCAGTGTCCGAGCACGACCCTCAACTCCGTGTACCCGGATTACTCAAATCCGTTCAACATCATGTGGCATACGTTCTCGTCGCCTTCCTACGGCTGGCCATCCCCCACCGGCAAGACCTTCGCCAGTTACACGGGAACGAGCCTGCGCGACCTGATGAGCGCAAACGGCGATGGAGGCAAACCCATCGTGATCACGGAATTCGGCGTTGCGACAACCGCATCGGACGGCGCCACCAATTTCACCGGCCAACTGGGCGGCAGTTCGCAGCAATACACGAACGCGGATTTTCAGACGATGGCGCCTTCCTACCTGACGCAGGCGAATCAGGCCCGCGAGTACAAGGCGCTGATGGCGTGGATAGCCAATCAGCCATACGGCCAATACGGGCCGGTTTACGCGTATTGCTACTCCGACATGGTGCTATCGTCGGCGTACAGCGCAAACATCTACGAGCCGTATTTCGGCCTGGTAACGATCACCTCCTCGACGGGATCGACCGGAACGGCAGGAGCACCCAAGATCGCCGGAACGTACCAGGCCGTGTCGGGACAGTACTATCCGGCCTGGCCCAACTTCGGCGCTGCCGCTGCGGCGGCAGCCAATCAAACCCCGGGCTACGCGCCGGTCGGCCCCGGCTGGTGAGGCCTCGAGAAAGCAAGCGGAAAAACGAGCGTCAGCGCGCCGCCGCGCTCAAGCAACCTTCGCCTGCAGCGCGCTTTCGATCGTATTGCGCAACAGATCCGGCAGCGGCGCCGACTTGCCGAGCGCGTAGTCGACCCACACGCAGCGCGCGGCACCGCGCGCGTACACATGCTCGGGGTCGTCCAAGCGGGTCAGTTCGAACGCCGTGTCGAAGCTGCTGCGGCCGGGCTTCGCGGCCGACAGCCGCGCGATGACATCGCCCGGATAGTGCAGTTGCCTCAGGAACTCCATCGACGCGTTGACGACGACGGGCCCCTGCCCCTCGCCGTTGCCGCCCGCGATGCCGAGCTTGCCGAACCATGTGACGCGCGCCTCTTCCATGTAGCGGAAGTAGACCGTGTTGTTCACGTGACCGAACGCGTCCATGTCGCCCCAGCGGATCGGCATCGACATTTCGAAAACAGGGGTGTAATCGCTCATCGCACTCTTCTTTTCTGCAAGGTGAAACCGTTCGGCGCGGCCGCTCACGCAAGGCCCAGGCCGTCGTCGGCCGATACGATCGAGCCGTTGATGAACTGCGACTCGTCGGCGGCGAGGAGCAGCAGCAGTCCGTCGAGATCCTGCGGCTTGCCGACCCGCCGGCGCGGCAGCGTCGACTGCAGCTTCTGGCCCTGCTCGGTATCCCACAGATAGTGATTGATCTCGGTGTCGATGTAACCGGGGCAGATCGCGTTGACGTTGATTCCGTGGCGGCCCCATTCGAGCGCCATCGCGCGCGTCATGTGGACGACGGCCGCCTTGCTCATCGCGTACAGGCCGATCTGCGAGAACGGCCGCAGGCCCGCGACCGACGCGATGTTGATGATCCGGTACGCCGGCTTTGCATTGCCGTTGCCCGCGCGCATCATCATCCGCTTCGCGACTTCCTGCGCGACGAAGAACGCGCCGCGCGTGTTCGTATCGAACACGTACTCGAAATCGGCAGGCGTCACGTCGACGAGCTTCTGCATCGTCGACACGCCCGAATTGTTGACGAGGATGTCGATCGTGCCCGCCTCCGTTTCCGCGTGCGCGACAGCCGCCTTGATGCTCTGGTAATCGGTGACGTCGAGCGACACGACGTGCGCGGCGCCACCCGCCGCCTCGATTTCCGCGCGCAGTTCCTTCAGGCGCTCGACGCGCCGGCTCGCGAGCACGACCTTCGCGCCCGCCTGCGACAGCACCTGCGCGAAGCGCTGCCCGAGACCGCTCGACGCGCCCGTGATGAACGCGACCTTGCCTTCCAGATTGATCGAACGGCCCATGCCGACTCCTCATTATTCCGATGACATCATGCCGCACCAGTATGAAGCGTTCCCGCGTGCGACCCAACCCCTCAAATAGAACGATCGTGCTAATCTAGGATCTCGCTGTTGCGGCAAGCGTTTTATTTCGCCGACAATACGGTCCCGAATAAAAGCATTCTAATGGTTAGAGGAGCGATCATGACCCCCGCAAGCCTCATCGAGCAATACGGCCCTCGCGAATCGATGGAATATGACGTCGTGATCGTCGGCGGCGGCCCTGCGGGCCTGTCGGCGGCCATCCGGCTCAAGCAGCTCGCCGCCGAGAAAGGCACGGAAATCGGCGTCTGCGTGCTCGAAAAGGGCTCGGAGATCGGTGCGCACATCCTGTCGGGCGCGGTGATGGACCCGCGCGCGATCACCGAGCTGTTCCCCGACTGGAAGGCGCAAGGCGCGCCGCTTTCCGTCGAAGTCACCGAAGACCGTTTCCTGTTCCTGACCGAGAAAGGTTCGATGCAAGTGCCGAACTGGGCGCTGCCGGACAACTTCAAGAACCACGGCAACTACGTGATCAGCCTCGGCAACGTCACGCGCTGGCTCGGCCAGCAGGCCGAGGCGCTCGGCGTCGAGATCTTCCCGGGCTTTCCGGCGGCCGAGATCCTCTACAACGACGACGGCTCGGTCAAGGGCGTCGTGACGGGCAACATGGGGATCGGCAAGGACGGCGAGCCGACCGAGAACTTCCAGCTCGGCATGGAGCTGCACGCGAAGTACACGCTCTTCTGCGAAGGCGCGCGCGGCCACCTCGGCCGCCAGTTGATGGACAAGTTCAAGCTGAACGCGAACAGCGATCCGCAGGCGTACGGGATCGGCATCAAGGAGCTGTGGGAGATCGATCCGGTCAAGCACAAGCCGGGCCTCGTGATCCACACGGCCGGCTGGCCGCTGTCGCCCGACACGTACGGCGGCTCGTTCCTGTATCACATGGACAACAATCAGGTCGTCGTCGGCTTCGTCGTCGGCCTCGCGTACACGAACCCGTACCTGTCGCCGTTCGAGGAGTTCCAGCGCTACAAGACGCACCCGGCGATCCGCCCGTTCCTCGAAGGCGGCAAGCGCGTGTCGTACGGCGCGCGCGCGATCACGGCAGGCGGCCTGCTTTCGCTGCCGAAGACCGTGTTCCCGGGCGGCGCGCTCGTCGGCGACGACGCGGGCTTCCTGAACGCGTCGCGCATCAAGGGCAGCCACGCGGCGATCAAGACCGGCATGCTCGCCGCCGAAGCTGCGTTCGACGCGGTGCAGGCAGGCCGCCAGGCCGACGAGCTGACCGCGTACCCGGACGCGTTCAAGACATCTTGGCTCTACACCGAGCTCTATCGCGCGCGCAACTTCAAGCAATGGATGGGCAAGGGCCTGTACCTCGGCACGCTGATGGTCGGCATCGAGCAGAAGCTGATGAACGGCAATGTGCCGTGGACGCTGCATCACCAGCACGCGGACCACGAGATGCTGAAGCCCGCGTCGCAGTGCCAGCCGATCGATTATCCGAAGCCGGATGGCAAGCTGACGTTCGACCGGCTGTCTTCGGTGTTCGTCTCGAACACGAATCACGAGGAGAACCAGCCGGCACACCTGACGCTGAAGGATGCGTCCGTGCCGGTGAACGTGAACCTGCGCACGTACGCGGGGCCGGAAGCGCGCTTCTGCCCGGCCGCCGTCTACGAGTTCGTGAAGAGCGACGACGGCACCGATCGTCTCGTGATCAACGCGCAGAACTGCGTGCATTGCAAGACCTGCGACATCAAGGACCCGACGCAGAACATCGTGTGGGTCACGCCGGAAGGCGGCGGCGGACCGAACTATCCGAACATGTGACCGTGCGCCCGCGCGACGCGCGGGCATATGGCGGTCGCATCGTCTCGGATGCGGCAAAACGAAACGGGCGCCGAGGCGCCCGTTTTTTCGACTTCGTCTTTTGCCGACTTCATCGATACGCGTCGATTTCCGCGCGCCGCACGCAGGCGGCGCGCGATGCGCCGCGCGTCCAAACCATGCTCACTCCGCCCCCGGCGCGCGCGCCGCGATCTTCGGCGTCGCGGTCGCCACGTCGCCGCACTGTGCGCGATGCCGCAGCGCGTGATCGATCAGGACGAGCGCGAGCATCGATTCGGCGATCGGCGTCGCGCGAATCCCGACGCACGGATCGTGACGGCCGAACGTCTCGACGACGGCCGGCTCGCCCGCTTTCGTGATCGAGCGGCGCGGCGTGCGGATGCTCGACGTCGGCTTGATCGCGATCGACACCGTGACGTCCTGCCCCGTGGAGATGCCGCCGAGCACGCCGCCCGCGTGATTGCCGACGAAGCCCTCCGGCGTCAGCTCGTCGCCGTGCACCGAGCCGCGCTGCGCGACGCTCGCGAACCCCGCACCAATCTCGACGCCCTTCACCGCGTTGATCCCCATCATCGCGTGAGCGATGTCCGCATCGAGGCGGTCGAAGAGCGGCTCGCCCCAGCCGGCCGGCACGCCTGACGCGACGACGCTGATCCGCGCGCCGATCGAATCGCCGTCCTTGCGCAGCGCGTCCATGTAGTCCTCAAGCTGCGGGACGACATCCGCGTTCGGCGCGAAGAACGGGTTCTCGCGCACGTGCGACCAGTCGACGAACGGAATCTCGATCTCGCCCAGCGCGCTCATGTAGCCGCGCACCTCGACGCCGAAGCGCTCGCGCAGCCACTTCTTCGCGATCGCGCCCGCGCCGACGACGGGCGCCGTCAGCCGCGCCGACGACCGGCCGCCGCCGCGATAGTCGCGCACGCCGTACTTCTGCCAGTACGTGTAGTCGGCGTGGCCGGGGCGGAACGTGTCGGCGATGTTGCCGTAGTCCTTGCTGCGCTGGTCGGTGTTGCGGATGAGGAGCGCGATCGGCGCGCCCGTCGTCACGCCTTCGAACACGCCGGACAGGATCTCGACCTGATCGGGCTCCTGACGCTGCGTGACGTGGCGCGACGTGCCGGGCTTGCGGCGGTCGAGCTCGAGCTGGACGTCGGCTTCCGTGAGCGCCATGCCCGGCGGGCAGCCGTCGATCACGCAGCCGATCGCGGGACCGTGCGACTCGCCGAAGGTCGTGACAGTGAAAAGCGTGCCGAGGGTGTTGCCGGACATAGGGCCGTCCAAAGAGAGTCAGTCGGGGAAATCGTTATTATGCCAGCCCGTTTCGGGCGATGCGGCGATATGGCGCGCGGCCGGCCGATGTCGCGCGCCGCCGCCTTGCCGCATCGCGCGATCGGCCATGGCGCCCATTGCAGCGGTTCGCTTCGGAGCAAAGCGGGAAAGCGGCCGGCGCGCGATGCAACGGGCTTTCTCGATCGGACATCGAGGCGACCGGGCGGGCACCGGAACGCACCGCCCTGCCTGAACCACGTTCGAACGCGGGCGGCCGCCACGACGCGGCTGCCGCTCCGCCCGCCGCGTGCGCCGCTTACTTCCGCGCGCCGCGCAGCTCCGCCACGGCGGACTGCAGCGCCTCGGGCGTCGCCGCCGCGGCCGGGATCGGCTCGCCGACCGCGAGCGTGAGACGGCTCATCACGCCGCGCTTCACGGGACGCGGCCAGCGCGCGTCCTCGTGCCGCGAGAACACGCTGCCCCACAGCCCGCGCAGCGCCACCGGCACGACGGGCACGCTCGCACGCGCCAGGATCTCGGTGGCACCGTGGTGGAACGCGTTGATGTCGCCCGTCTTCGTCAGCTTGCCTTCCGGAAAGATGCAGACGAGCTCGCCTTCGCGCAGCGCGGCCTCGCATGCGTCGTACGCGCGCGCGAGCATCGCGGGGTCCTCGCGGCGCGGCGCGATCGGGATTGCCTTCGCGTGGCGGAACGCCCAGTTCGCGAAGCGCGTCTTGAAGATCCGGTGATCCATCACGAAGCGGATCGGCCGCGGGCTCGCCGCCGCGAGCACGAGTGCATCGACATAGCTCACGTGGTTGCAGACGAGGAGCGCGGCGCCGTCGTCCGGAATCCGCTCCGCGTGCACGAGTCGGATCCGGTAGAACGTGTGCACGAGCGCCCACGCGATGAAGCGCAGCAGGAACTCCGGCACGAGCGAATAGATGTACGACGCGACGACGACGTTCAGGAGCCCGGTCACGAGGAAGATCCCCGGAATGCTGACGCCCGCCTTCGTGAGCAGCATCGCCATCAGCGCCGACACGATCATGAAGAGCGCATTCAGGATGTTGTTCGCGGCGATGATCCGCGCGCGGTGCGTCGGCGCGCTGCGGCTCTGGATCAGCGCATAGAGCGGCACGCTGTAGAAGCCGCCGAACATCGCGAGCAGGAACAGGTCCGCGAGAATCCGCCAGTGCGCCGCGTGGCCGAGGAACTCGCCGACCGTCAGCAGATGCGCCTGCGCGGGCAGCGCGTGGCTCGCGAAGTAAAGCTCGATCGCGAACGCGCTGATGCCGAGCGAGCCGAGCGGCACGAGCCCGATCTCGACGCGCCGCCGCGACAGCCGCTCGCACAGCAGCGAGCCGAGGCCGATGCCGAACGAGAACGTCGCGAGCAGCACGGTGACGACGTCCGGGTTCGCCGACAGCACGTCCTTCGCGAAGCCGAAGAACGACGTGAGGAACGTCGCGCCGACGAACCACAGCCACGAAATGCCGAGGAGGCTCAGGAACACCGTGCGATTCTCGCGCGCGAGCTTCAGGTTGCGCCACGTTTCCGAGAAAGGGTTCCAGTTGATCGCGAGGTTCGGCTGCGGCGCGGGCGTCGCCGGCACGCCCGCCGCGGCGAGCCGCCCGACGAGCGCGACGCCGACGCAGCAGACGGCGAGCAGCACCTCGCCGCGCCCCGAAATGCCCGCCGCTGCGCCGCCGACGATCGTGCCGATCAGGATCGCGACGAACGTGCCCATCTCGACGAGCCCGTTGCCGCCGACGAGTTCGTGATCGTTCAAATGCTGCGGCAGGTACGAATACTTGACGGGCCCGAACAGCGTCGAGTGCATGCCCATCATGAACGTGCACAGATACAGCAGCAGCGCGCCATGCGTGACGAAGCCCGCCGCGCCGACCGCCATCAGCGCGATCTCGAAGGTCTTCACGAAGCGCGTGAGGCGCGCCTTGTCGTACTTGTCGGCGATCTGCCCCGCCGTCGCCGAAAACAGCACGAACGGCAAAATGAAGATCGCCGAGATCACGAACGCTGCGGTTTTCGGATCGATGCCGCTGAATTTCGCCGTCTGATAGGTGACAAGCGACGTGAAGCCGATCTTGAAGACGTTGTCGTTCAGCGCGCCCATGAACTGCGTCGCGAAAAACGGCGCGAAGCGGCGCTCGCGCAGCAGATCGAACTGCGACGGGTGGGCGTGGTGCTTCCCGCGCCGCGCGGTCGGAAGAATGGAGGGATCGCTCATGCGTGGGTGCGCCCGCGCATCGCGTCGGCACGATCGCACACGCAGGCGGACGAAGAAATGATGGTGATCGCCGGGCCGGATGCGCCGCCCGGCGGCCTGCACGCGCGGCCGCGCGCGGGCTCAGCTTGCAAGCGGCTTGCGCTCTTCGCTGTCGGGTTCCGGCCAGTCGCGGATGTACGCCTTCAGCATGCGGTTCTCGAAGCTTTGCGCCTCGACGACCGTCTTCGCGACGTCGTAGAACGAGATCACGCCCATCAGCACGCGCTTGTCGAGCACCGGCATGTAGCGGGCGTGCCGCTCAAGCATCATCCGGCGCACTTCGTCGATGTCGGTCTCCGGCGTGCACGTGAGCGGCTCGTCCATCACGGTGCGCACGAGCACCTCGCCGATGCTGCCGCCGTTCGCCTTCAGGCGCAGGATGATCTCGCGGAACGTCAGGATCCCGACGAGATCGCCGTACTCCATCACGACGAGCGAGCCGATGTCGTGTTCCGCCATCGTGTCGACCGCATTGCGCAGCGGCATGTCGGGCGTCACGGTAAACAGCGTGTTGCCCTTGACTTTCAGAATATCGCTGACGCGCATCGTTGTCCCCTATTGCAACTTGTGCATAATCGGCTTTCGATCCTAACGGAAAGCCCCGCAAAAGGAAAGCGCGCGGCGGTGGGCAGCCGCACCGGTTGCGGCGGGCGGCGCCCCGCCGCACAATGAAACCCGTGACGCGCCGCGCGGCTGCCGCCGGCGCCCAAGGAGACTGTCATGGCACATTCCGCGCATACTGAGCATTTCTCGAGTTTCGCCGAGTTCTATCCGTTCTATCTCGACGAGCACCGCAATATCGTCTCGCGGCGACTGCATTTCATCGGCTCGCTCGGCGTGATCGGCTGCGTCGCGATGGCGCTCGCGACGGGCCTCTGGTGGTGGCTGCCCGCCGCCGTCGTCTGCGGCTACGGATTCGCGTGGATCGGGCACTTCTTCTTCGAGAAGAACCGCCCCGCGACGTTCCGGCACCCGATCTACAGCCTGATGGGCGACTGGGTGATGTTCAAGGACATCTGCACCGGCAAGCTTTCGATCTGACCCGCTTGGGCGGGCGGCGGGCGGCGGGCGCTTCGTCCGCGCGTCAGGCAGTGCGCGGCGGCCGCGCCGACGTCGACCGCGCGGCCTCCTGCGCGCCCCGCGCCGCCCCCGTCTTGCGGCGCGCGATCAGCTCCGCGAGCGACAGATCGAGCTTCTCGCTCACGAACGCATCGAGAAGCGCCGTGCAGTCGACCTCCGTCTTGCCGCGCTGCGCCTGGTAGACGAGCTCCGACCGGTCGATCACGAGCACGTCGAACAGATTCGCGACCGTCAGGCGCTCCGGGTTCGCGAGCATCACGTAGTGCGGCGCGGCGTCGTTGCCGCTTTGCAGCCGCGCGACCCACTCGCGTTCCTCGAGCGTCGACAGGAGCCGCTGCGCGGTTTCCATGTCGCAGCGCGCCATCAGCGCGAGCCGCGCGGCCGTATAGCCCGGCTTGCCCGCCTCCTGCGCCTCGGCGAGCCGCGCGAGCAATTCCAGCGAATCGAGCAGGTCACTGCCCGGATAGTGGATTCTGTGAAACTGGCCGACCCGGATCGCCGGCAGCGCCGACGCGATCATCGCGCCCGCGAGCGTGACGAACCAGCTCAGATACATCCACAACAGGAACATCGGCACGGTCGCGAACGCGCCATACACCGCGGTATAGGTCGGGATGCGCCGCACGTAGTAGCCGAAGCCGCGCTTCGCGAGCTCGAACGCAACCGCCGCGCAGACGCCGCCCACCGCCGCGTCGCGCCACGCGACCGTGCAGTTCGGCAGATACACGTAGAGCAGCGTGAACGCGAGCACCGTGAGCGGCAGCGACGCGGCCGTCAGCAGCCATTCGAAGATGGGCGGCGTGCTCGTCGACCCGGCGAACGCGAGCGATTTCGTGAACAGATACGACGACATCGACAGGCTCACGCCGAACAGGAGCGGCCCGAGCGTGATGAGCGCCCAGTACGCGAGCACGCGCTGCGCGAACGGCCGCGGCTTGCGCACGCGCCAGATCAGGTTGAACGCGGATTCGACCGTCATCATCGTCATCACGGCCGTGACGACGAGCACGATGAGGCCCGCCGTCGTCAGCCCCTTCGCCTTCGACGCGAACTGGTTCAGGTACTTGAAAATCTGGCTGTTGAACTGCGCGGGCATCAGGTGATCGGCGAGGAACCCCTGCAGCGAGTTCTGGAACGACGCGAACATCGGAAACGCGGTAAAGAGCGCGAAGGCGACCGTCACGAGCGGCACGAGCGCGAGCATCGTCGTGAACGTGAGACTGCCCGCGACCTGCGGGATCCGGTCTTCCGCGCTGCGCTTCGCAGCGAAGCGCGCGAGACGCTTGATGATGTCGAGATCGACGCTCAACTTCGGCAACGGCTTTCTCCTTTTGCTGCACCTGCCGCGCGCGTCGCGCGGCAGGTCGAGCCGCGCCCCTTCGCAGCGGCTTCAGCCCCTATAATAGCCGCTCATTCAAGGGGCCTATGAAAGACATCCTCGTGCTCTATTACAGCCGCCACGGCGCGACGCGCGAACTCGCGCTCGCGATCGCGGCGGGCATCGACAGCGTTCCGGGCATGCAGGCTCGCATCCGCACCGTGCCGCCCGTGTCGGCCGTCTGCGAGGCGACGCAGCCCGACATCCCCGACGACGGCCCGCCGTATGCGGAGCCGCGCGACCTCGACGAATGCGCAGGCCTCGCGCTCGGCTCGCCCACTCGTTTCGGCAACATGGCCGCGCCGCTCAAGTACTTCCTCGACGGCACGACGCCGCAATGGCTGTCGGGCGCGCTCGCGGGCAAGCCGGCCTGCGTGTTCACGTCGACGGGCAGCCTGCACGGCGGCCAGGAATCGACGCTGCTGTCGATGATGCTTCCGCTCCTGCACCACGGCATGATGATCGTCGGGATTCCTTATACCGAATCCGCGCTGTCCGTCACGCAGACGGGCGGCACACCGTACGGCGCGTCCCATTTCGCGCGCGCGGCCGACGCCGCGCACGAGCGCATTTCCGCCGACGAAAAGGCGCTCGCGCACGCGCTCGGCGCGCGGCTCGCACGCACCGCGTCGCTGCTCGGCGCCGCGTCCGCATGAACGCGCCCGCGCCCGGCTCGGCGAAGCCGCTCGCCGCGCGCGCGGCCGTGCTTTGCCTCGTCGCGCTGATCGCGCTTTGCGTCGCGTGGGAAACCTGGCTCGCGCCGCTGCGGCCGGGCGGCTCCGCGCTGATCCTGAAGGCCGTGCCGCTCGCGCTGGCGCTGCCCGGCGTGTGGCGGCGCAGCGTCTACACGCTGCAGTGGGCGTCGATGCTGATTTTGATTTATCTTGCAGAAGGCATTGTGCGAGGCATGACGGACGGCGGCCTGTCCGCGCGGCTCGGCTGGCTCGAGGCCGCGCTCGCGCTCGGCTCCTTCGGCGCGGCGCTCGCCTACGTCGCGCCGTACAAGCGCGCCGCGAAACAGGCCACAAAGCAGGCGGCGAAGCACGCGCAAGACCGTCCGTCCGCACCCGGCCGCCCACGTTCCTGATTTTTTCGATTGCCAGACCTCCGAACGAACGCCATGTCTTCCTCCTCCGCTTTCGTCGACGCGTGCCGCCAGGCGATCGGCGCCGACTACGTGCTGACCGATCCTCACGACACCGCCCCGTTCCTGACCGACTGGCGCCGCCGCTATCAGGGCGCCGCGTGCGCGGTGCTCAAGCCCGCGAACACCGAGGAGGTCGCGGCGCTCGTGAAGCTCGCGGCCGAGCACCGTGTCGCGCTCGTGCCGCAAGGCGGCAACACGGGCCTCGCGGGCGGCGCGACGCCCGACGCGAGCGGCGCGCAGGCGGTGCTGAGCCTCGCGCGCCTGAACCGCGTGCGCGCGCTCGATCCGCACAACAACACGATCACCGTCGAGGCGGGCGTGATCCTCGCCGACGTGCAGGCGCGCGCGCAGGAGGCGGACCGGCTCTTCGCGCTGAGCCTCGCCGCGGAAGGCAGTTGCACGATCGGCGGCAATCTCGCGACGAACGCGGGCGGCACCGCGGTGCTGCGCTACGGCAACGCGCGCGAGCTGTGCCTCGGTCTCGAGGTCGTCACGCCGCAAGGCGAGATCTGGGACGGCCTGCGCGGGCTGCGCAAGGACAACACCGGCTACGATCTGCGCGATCTCTTCATCGGCGCCGAAGGCACGCTCGGCATCATCACGGCCGCGGTGATGAAGCTGCATCCGCGCCCCGCCGCGAAGGTCACGGCGCTCGCCGCGCTCGAATCGCCGCACGCGGCGCTCGATTTCCTCGCGCTCGCGCAACGCGCCGCCGGCCCGTTGCTGACGGGCTTCGAGCTGATGTCCGATTTCTGCATGAAGCTCGTCGGCAAGCACTATCCGCAGTTGCGCTACCCGTTCGACGCGACGCATCCGCAGACCGTGCTCCTCGAATTGTCCGACAACGAAAGCGAGACGCACGCGCGCGCGCTTTTCGAGACGATGATGGAAGCGGCATTCGAGGCGGGGCT
Source organism: Burkholderia sp. ABCPW 14 (assembly GCF_001523835.1). NCBI lineage: Bacteria > Pseudomonadati > Pseudomonadota > Betaproteobacteria > Burkholderiales > Burkholderiaceae > Burkholderia > Burkholderia sp. ABCPW 14. The sequence goes on from NZ_LOVS01000132.1 coordinate 37,378, forward strand.
CGTCGTGGACGCGGTCGTCGCCGAGAACCTCGCGCAGTCGCGCGCGTTCTGGGATCTGCGCGAGCACATCCCGCTCGCGCAGGCGGACGAAGGGCTCAACATCAAGCACGACATCGCGGTGCCGATCTCGTCGGTCGCGCGCTTCATCGACGAGACCGACGCGGCGATCCAGGCGGCCGCGCCCGGCGCGCGCATGGTCACGTTCGGCCACCTCGGCGACGGCAACCTGCACTACAACGTGCAGATGCCCGAGGGCGGCGATCCGAAGGCGTTCCTCGCCGCGCACCAGGCGCCCATCAACCGGATCGTCTACGACAATGTCCACAAGCATCGCGGGACGATCAGCGCCGAGCACGGCATCGGCCAGCTGAAGATCGACGACGCGCAGCGCTACAAGCCGGCCGTCGAGATCGGGCTGATGCGCGCGCTGAAGACGGCGCTCGATCCGCTCAACCTGATGAACCCCGGCAAGGTGCTGCGCTGACGCCGCCAACCGAGACACGAAGGAGCCTTCCGTGAAGATCCGCGTGCTGTCCGACCTGCATCTCGAATGCAACGAGCCCGACACGATCCCGTTCGCGCACGCGGATCTCGTCGTGCTCGCGGGCGATATCCACAATCACGCGGAAGGCTTGCGCTGGGCGGCGGAGACGTTCGATCCGGACATGCCCGTCGTCTATGTGCCCGGCAACCACGAGTACTACGACGGCGAGTTCGGCGCACTCGAAGCGGCGATGCGCGATGCCGCCGCGACGCTCGATCACGTCCACTACCTGAACAACGCCGCTTACGTCGATCCGGCCGGACGCTTTCGCGTACTCGGCACGACGCTCTGGAGCGATTTCGAGCTGTTCGGCAGCGACGCGGACGCGCGCGCGCAGTCGATCGCCGCGTGCGAGCGCGTGATGCTCGATTTCAAGGGCTTGATTCAGGTGGATTGGCCGAGCGATGCCGGCGACGGGGAGAAGGCCCGCGCGCATGGCGCCGCACGGAAGGCGTCGGCCCGAGCCATCGACGCCGAGCCGGGTCCGCGCAGCTTCGCGCCGCGCGACGCGCTCGCGTTGCATCGCACCGCCCGCGCGTGGCTCGAGCGCGAGCTCGCAAAGCCGTGGGCGGGCGCGACGATCGTCGTCACGCATCACGCGCCGCACCGCGCGAGCCTCGCCGCGCGCTACGCCGACGATCTCGCGTCGGCCGGCTTCATCAGCGATCTGAGCGCGCTCGTGCGGCCGCCCGTCGCGCTATGGATTCACGGCCACACGCATACGTCGTTCGACTACACGACCGCGGAAGGCACGCGGGTCGTCTGCAATCCGCGCGGCTACATCCGCCGGCGCACCGGCGAGCGGGAAAATCCGTCGTTCGAATGGGGCAAGATCGTCGCGCTCGCGTGACGCGAGCGCGCGGTGAAACGGAACAGGAACACCACGCCGCGCAGGCGTTCAGAGCACGGTGCGGCGGCCGTCCCGATGCGGACGATGCGTGCGCACACGCACCGGCACCGGCGCGCGGCGCTTTTGCGCTTCGAGCGCGCGCAGCATCTCGCGCGACGCGGCGATCCCGATTGCGCCGAACAGCGAGAGCGCGCCAAAACCCAGCAGCAAAGGCGTATTCATCGATTCCCCCCCGATCCGTCGATTGCGTTAAACGAATACACGGGACGACAGTAGCAAACCCGGCGCGGCATGAGCGTAAAAAAGTGTTGCGACAGCGTCAAAATGCGTCAATTCCGTCGAGCGCCGCCTCAGGTCTGCACGGTGAAGCGCTCGAGCGCCGCTTCGTCGGCTTCGAGAATCGAAGGCAGTTCGTCGCGCAGGAAGTCGACCCACGTGCGGATCTTCGCGTCGAGATACTGGCGCGACGCGTAAAGGGCATAGATGTTCATCACGTGCGACCGGTATTCGGGCATCACGCGGACGAAGTCGCCGTTGCGCAACCCGGCGATCGCCGAATAGAGCGGCAGCACGCCGATCCCCATCCCTTCGCGAATGCCGGTCGCGAGCGCCTCCGCGACGTTCACGCGAAACGGCGGCGGCGCGAGCGTCACGCTCTCTTCGCCGCGCGGCCCCATCAGCTTCCATTCGTCCCAGTAGAGGCCCGGCGCGACCATCCCGAGGCACACGTGACTCGCGAGATCTTGCGGCCGCTGCGGCGCGCCGTGACTCTCGATATAGGCGCGCGACGCGCAGACGACGCTGAACGTCACGCCGAGCCGCTGCGACACGAGCCCCGAATCGGGCAACTCGCGCCCGACGACGAGCGACACGTCGAATCCTTCGTCGAGCAGGTCCGGCAGCCGCTGCGCGAGCGTCAGATCGACGTGGACCTCCGGATAGCGCTGCTGATAGCGTGACACCGCAGGCACCGTGTAGTGCTGGCCGAGGCTCGTCATGCAGTGCACCTTAAGCTTGCCGGACGGGCGCGCGTGCGCATCGCTCGCCTCCGCCTCGGCCTGCTCGACGTACGCGAGAATCTGCTCGCAGCGCTGCAGGTAGCGCTCGCCCGCCTCGGTGAGCGCGATGCGGCGCGTCGTCCGGTTCAGGAGACGCGTGCGCAGGTGCGCTTCGAGATCGGAAACCGCTCTCGAAGCGTATGCCGTCGTCGAATTGAGCTGCTGCGCCGCCGCCGTGAAGCTGCCCGCATCGACCACGCGGACGAACACACGCATGTTTTGGAGCGTATCCATGCTATTTCCCTATTGAATCCGGGAGGATTGTTGCATAAATATTCAACAATATTATCTCAATGTCCGTAAGAATCCGTTGCATCATTGTCGGTTTATTTGGCAATCCGCAAAAAAATATAATCGCATCCGACTCATCTTTATCCGAAAGGGAGAAAATCGTGCAGTCTCCGGCAACAAGAGGGACGCTTGCACTCGCGGTTCTTGCAATCTCATTAATAATGGCCGGTTGCGCGAGCATGGGCGATGTTGCACCGCAAGCAAAGCAGGTCGATCCGGCGTCGCTCGACGCGGGCGCGGCGATCGCGGCGGCCGACCGCGACGCAGGCTGGCCCGCGTCCGACTGGTGGCGCGCGTATCGCGATCCGCAGCTCGACGCATGGATCGCCGCGTCGCTTGTCGGCAATCCGTCGCTCGCGGCCGCTCAGGCGCGCGTGCGCGAGGCGCAGTCGCTCGCGCGCATCGCGCACGCCGACGAACTGCCGCAGATCAACGGCAACCTGTCGCTGATGCGCCATCACTGGCCGGACAACGTCTATTACGGCCCCGGCCGGCTCGCCGACACCGACACCTGGAACAACACGGGCACGCTGAGCCTGTCGTACCACCTCGACCTGTGGGGCAAGGACAAGAACAACGCCGAGCGCGCGCTCGACGCGGCGCGCGCCCGCGCGGCCGACGCCCGTGCCGCGCAGCTCGAGCTCGAAACGAACGTCGTGCGCGCGTACATCGACTTCGCGATGAATTACGCGCTCCTCGATATCGCGCACACGACCTACGAGCGTCAGCGCGCGCTCGCCGAGCTCGCGCACAAGCGTCTTCGCGCGGGCATCGGCACGCAGCTCGAAGTGAGCCAGGCCGAGGCGCCGCTCCCCGACTATTCGCGCCAGATCGATTCGTACGAAGAAGCCATTCAGCTCGGCCGCCACCAGCTCGCCGCGCTCGCGGGCAAGGGACCGGGCGCGGGTGCGTCGCTCGCGCGGCCCAAGATCGCGCTCGACGCGAACGCCGGCCTGCCGTCCGCGCTGCCCGCCGAGCTGATCGGCCGCCGGCCGGACGTCGTCGCCGCGCGCTGGACGGTCGGCGCGCAGGCGCGCGGGATCGACGTCGCGAAGGCCGCGTTCTATCCGAACGTCGACCTGATCGCGTCGCTCGGCGGCTTCGCGGTCAGCGCCCCGTTCGCGACGTTCCTGCGCGCGATGAACGGCGGCTGGTCCGCGGGCCCCGCGCTCACGCTGCCGATCTTCGACGGCGGCCGGCTGCGCGCGCAGTTGGGCGTCGCGTCGGCCGGCTACGACGAGGCGGTCGAGCAATACAACCAGACGATCGTCGGCGCGCTGAAGGACATCGCCGACAACGTCGTGCGGCTGCATTCGCTCGACTCGCAGCAGAAGGACGCCGCGCGCGCGGTCGCGCTCACGCAGCGCTCGTACGATCTGTCGCATGCGGGCTTCAGCCGCGGGCTGACCGACTACGTGAACGTGCTGCTCGCGCAGAGCCAGTTGCTCACCGCGCAGGAGAACCAGACGCGCATCGAAGCCGCTCGGCTCGCCGCACATGCGTCGCTGATGGCCGCGCTCGGCGGCGGGCTCGAAACCGAGAGCGACGCGCCGCACGATGCGCCGGCAGGCAATGCGCGGCGCGCGGATGCGGGTGCGCCGACGGCCGCTTCAGGTACTTCGGGTACTTCGACCAGCGCCCGTGCGCCGACCGGCGCGGCTGCATCGACTTCGTCGACCGGCAACCGCGCCGCCATCGCGGCGCGCGCGTCGGCGACGCCCCCCGTCGCGACCGTGACCGACATCGTCGCGCCCGCCGCGGGCGCATCCGTGCCGACGTCCGCCGCAGCGAACGCCGCCACGTCCGCCGCGCGCGCCGACCGCTAACCGAGGAGCCGATCATGTCAGCCGCCTCCCCCGCATCCACCCCGCCGCCGCAATCGGCCGGCGCCGCGTTCGTCGCGTCGATGAACGACTGGGCGCACACCGACGGCGCCGCGTGGCTCTATTTCGCGAAGGCGCTCGTCGCCGCGTTCCTCGCGCTCGGCGTGTCGATGGTCCTCGACCTGCCCGCGCCGAAGACCGCGATGACGACCGTGTTCATCGTGATGCAGCCGCAAAGCGGTGCGGTATTCGCGAAGAGCTTCTACCGGCTCATCGGCACGTTCGTCGGCCTGAGCGCGACGCTCACGCTCATCGGCCTGTTCCCGCAGCAGCCGGTGCTGTTCCTCCTCGCGGTCGCGCTGTGGGTCGCCGTGTGCACGGCGGGCGCCGCGCGCAATCGCAACTTCCGCAGCTACGGCTTCCTGCTCGCCGGCTACACGGCCGCGCTGATCGGCCTGCCCGCGTCGCAGCATCCCGACGGCGCGTTCATGACCGCGATGACGCGGGTGTCCGAGATCTCGGTCGGCATCCTGTCGGCGGGCATCGTGAGCGCGCTGATCTTCCCGCAGTACACGGGAGAACAGATGCGCACGACGGTGCGCCAGCGCTTCGGCGCGTTCGTCGATTACGTCGCGGCCGCGCTCGCGGGTGCGCTCGACCGTTCGAAGATCGAGAGCGTCCATACGCGCTTCGTCGCGGACGTCGTCGGCTTCGAGTCCGCGCGCAGCATGGCCGTGTTCGAGAACCCGGACACGCGGATGCGCAGCGGCCGGCTGTCGCGCCTGAACAGCGAGTTCATGACCGCGTCGAGCCGCTTCCACGCGCTGCATCAGTTGATGAACCGGCTGCACGCGACGAGCGCGCAGGCGGTCGACGCGCTCGAGCCGTACTTCCGCGAGATCGCGCCGCTCCTGTCGAAGGACGGCGAGCACGTGCGCACGTCCGCCGACGCCGCGGGCGCGGCCGAGCACCTGCTCGCGTATCGCGACGCGCTGCCGCGCCGCGTCCGCGCAACGCGCGCCGAGCACGAGACGCAGCCCGGCTTTCCGCTCCTCGACTTCGACACCGCGTCCGAGCTGCTGTACCGCTTCATCACCGATCTGCACGCGTACGCGGCGACCTATGCGTCGCTCGCCGCGAGCACGCACGAGCGCGAGCGCTGGATCGAGCGCTACGAGCCGCGCACGAACGTGACGGCCGCGCTGATCGCGGGCATCCGCACCGCGAGCGTGATGCTGCTCCTGAGCGTGTTCTGGATCGCGAGCGCGTGGCCGAGCGGCGTGACGCTCGTGCTGAACGCGGCGGCCGTGTGCGCGCTCGCGTCGTCGTCGCAGCAGCCGACCAAGATGGCCGCGCAGATGGCGATCGGCACCGCGTTCGGGGTCGTCACGGGCTTCGTGCTGATGTTCGGCGTCTATCCGCACATCGACGGCTTCGTGCTGCTGTGCGCGGCGCTCGCGCCGTTCCTCGCGCCCGGCGTGTTTCTGTCGCTCAAGCCGAAGTACGCGGGCTGCGGCGCGGGCTACCTGATCTTCTTCTGCACGCTCGCCGGCCCGGAGAACGTCACGCACTACGACCCGGTCGGCTTCATGAACGACGCGCTCGCGCTGGTGCTGTCGATGATCGTTGCGGCGATCGCGTTCGCGGTGCTGTTCCCGCCGAGCGCGCCGTGGCTCAAGAAGCGCCTGTTCGCCGATCTGCGCCATCAGGCGATCGCCGCGTGCCATGCGCGCCTCGCGGGCCTGCGCACGCGCTTCGAGAGCGGCGCGCGCGATCTGATGTTCCAGGCGCACGGACTGTCGGCCGACCAGCCCGACGCGCAGCGCGACGCGTTGCGCTGGATGTTCGCGGTGCTCGAGACCGGCAACGCGGTGATCGATTTGCGCCACGAGCTCGCGACGCTGCCGCGCGATCCGCGCTACGCGGCGACGATGCCGTGGCGGCGCGCGATCGAATCGGCGCGCGACGCGCTCGCCGCGCTGTTCGGCAAGCCGACGCCCGCGCGCTTCGACGCGGCGCTCGCGGCCGCCGTCGACGCGATCGCGGCGACCCAGCAGGCGCTCGTCACGTTCGCGCCGCCGCGCGAAGAGCGTCGTCAGATGCAGCGAATCCTGTCGCAACTGCATTTCGTGCGCACCGCGCTGCTCGATCCCGAATCGCCGTTCGCCGCGCTCAACGGCGGGCGTGTGCCCCCCGCCCAACAAGGAGCTCCATCATGATGCCGCGCGACCTCGCCATCCTCGACGCGTACGTGCCGACCGTCGTGCTGATGTTCGTCATCGGCGCGTTCGCGACCTGGCTGATCGACCGCCTGCTCGCTTATACGGGCCTCTACCGCGTCGTCTGGCACCCGTCGCTGTTCCGGGCGAGTCTCCTCGTCTGCATTTGCGGCGGACTCAGTCTCGCCGTCTACCGTTGATATGAATCGAATCATGCTCTTGCGAAAACTCTTCGGCTTCGTCGCGACAGCCGCCATCCTGATCGTCGCGATCCTGATCGGGCGCACGCTGTGGGTCCATTACATGGACGAGCCCTGGACCCGCGACGGCCGCGTGCGCGCGGAGATCGTCAACGTCGCGCCGGACGTGTCGGGCGCGGTCGTCGAGCTGCCGGTGCGCGACAACCAGCTCGTGAAGAAAGGCGACCTCGTGATGCAGATCGACCCGTCGCACTACCAGATCGCGGTCGAGCAGGCGCAGGCGGCCGTCGCCGCCCGCCGCGCCGAGCTGCAGATGCGCCGCGCCGACGCCGCGCGCCGCGCGGACCTCGACGCGCTCGTCGTGTCGAAGGAAAACCGCGAGAACTCGGTGCAAACCGCGTCGAGCGCCGAGGCGCAGTACCAGCAGGCGATCGCCGCGCTCGACGCCGCGAAGCTCAATCTCGAGCGCACGCGCGTCGTCGCGCCGGTCGACGGCTACATCACGAACCTGAGCGTGTTCAAGGGCGACTACGCGACGGCCGGCCAGGCGAAGCTCGCGATCGTCGACAGCCACTCGTTCTGGGTCTACGGCTACTTCGAGGAAACCAAGCTGCCGCGCGTGAAGATCGGCGCGAAGGCGCAGATGCGGCTCATGAGCGGCGGCGTGCTGAAGGGCCACGTCGAGAGCATCTCGCGCGGCATCTACGACCGCGACAATCCGCAGAGCCGCGATCTCGTCGCCGACGTGAACCCGACGTTCAACTGGGTGCGGCTCGCGCAGCGCGTGCCGGTGCGCATCCATATCGACGAAGTGCCGAAGGATCTCGTGCTGTCGGCCGGCACGACGTGCACGGTGATCGTCGAGCCGGACGGCGGCGGCAAGCGCAAGTCGTAGGTCGTAGGTCGTAGGTCGTAGGTCGTAGGTCGTAGGTCGTAGGTCGCGATTCGAATGCGTGCGTGTCCGCGCGAAACGGCGCGCGGCATGAGAAAACGGCCGGTGCGGGATTGCGCGCCGGCCGTCTTGCGTCAGGCGCGCTTGCCGGCAAGCCACGGCGGGAAGGGCCGACGGCGGGCAGCAACACGCGCTTCGTCACTGGGGAGCACGACTCTGCGCAAGAGAACGAGCGGACGCAGCGGCTTGCTCCAGCGCCGCCGCCTCGCAGCGCGCGCCGCGACGTCGAGCGCCGCGTTCGCGGCCACGGCTGTCAGGGCATCTCGGCCTGTCCGCCGCCGCGCGATGCGATGCACGCGCGACAGCGAGCGAGCCGAGGCGCACCCGCTCAACCCACCGCGTGCGCGGGCAAATGAAAGCGCCCGACCATCGCCTTCAGCATCTGCGCCTGTTCGTCGAGCGAGCGCGCGGCCGCGGCCGCCTCCTCGACGAGCGCCGCGTTCTGCTGCGTCCCCGCATCCATCTGCGTGACCGCGCGCTCGATCGCGTCGATGCCCGAGCTCTGCTCGTTCGACGCGGCCGAGATCTCGCCCATGATGTCGGTCACGCGCTTCACCGCGCGCACGACTTCGTCCATCGTGCGCCCGGCGTCCTGCGCGAGCAGCGCGCCGTTCGCGACCCGCTCGACCGACGCGCCGATCAGCGCCTTGATCTCCTTCGCGGCCGTCGCCGAGCGCTGCGCGAGCGAGCGCACCTCGCTCGCGACGACCGAGAACCCCCGCCCTTCCTCGCCCGCGCGCGCCGCCTCGACGGCCGCGTTCAGCGCGAGGATGTTGGTCTGGAACGCGATGCTCTCGATCACGCCGATGATGTCGCGGATGCTCTTCGCGCTCTCGTCGATCTCGTTCATCGTCGTGACCACGCGGCCGACGACCGTGCCGCCCGCTTCGGCGACCGAAGACGCGTTCGCCGCGAGCGTGCTCGCCTGGCGTGCGTTTTCCGCATTCTGGTGGACAGTCGACGTCAGCTCCCCCACGCTCGTCGCGGTTCGTTCGAGTGCGACCGCCTGCTGCTCGGTGCGCTGCGACAGATCGAGATTGCCCATCGCGATCTGGCCCGCGGCGGACGCGATCGCCTCCGCGCTCGCCGAGATCTCGCGCACGGTGCCGGCCAGGCCCTCCTGCATGTCGCGCAGCGCGTGCAGCATGCTGTCGTGATCGCGGCGGTCGAGCCGGATCGCGTTCGACAGATCGCCGCGCGAGATGCTGACCGCGATCTCCTTCGCATACGCGGGCTCGCCGCCCAGCTGCGCGCCGAGCCGCCGCACGACCCACGCGGCGATCACGAACGCGAGCACGACGAGCGCGGCCGTCATCGCGACGAGCATCGCGAACGATTCGCGGTAAATCGCGCCCGATGCGTCGAGCGTCGCCTTCGACGCGTCGCCGCGCGCGTCGACGAGCCCATCGACGAGTTTCTCGAGCTTGCCCGTCTCGACGAGCAGCGACACATCCTGCGAGCCGACCTGCCAGCTCATCTGCGACAGATCGAGCGGCTGTTCGCGCACGAGCTTCACGAAATCGCGCAGATGCCCGCTCCACGCGGCGACGGCCGCGCTGAACGCCTTGAGCCGCGCGGCGTCGTCGGCCGCGTCGTCCGCATGCCGCTGCAGCGTCGCGAGCTCGGCGCCGATCGCCGCGAGCCCTTTGTCGATGTCCGCGCCGAGGTCGTCGCGCTCTTTCGCGGTCGTCGCCGTGATCAGCATCTTCTGCGCCCGGCTCGCGCGCAGCACCGACGCGCGCACTTCCTCGGCCGCGCGGCTCGCGACGTGCCCCTGCTCGTAGACCGACTTGATCGAACTGTTGAGCCGGCTGATCTGCGCGAGCGAGAACAGGCCGACGGCGAGCGTGCCCACGAGCAGCACGGCGAACGCGGCGCGCAGCGTCGTCTTCACCGACCACGCGCGGCGCCCTCGGCGCGACTTGCCGGGCTTGGGCGCGTGCCCCTGGCTCCCCGTCGAGTCGTCGGGCAGGAAATGCTTGCCGTGCAGCGATACTCCTTTCATCGATAGATCCCCGTTCTTGTGCTGCGGCCGAAAAGGCGGTTTCGGCGTGACCGTCGGCGCTCGCGCGAGACGTCTCGCCTGACTCTACGGCAGACGTTTTTTTTTCTTGAGTGGGGTGAAACCCGTTTTGCCGCACGCGGCGCCCGGCCGGCAACCACGCAAACGCTAAACACGTCCGGCACGCGTGCCGGCGCGCAAAAGCGTGCAACAGTCGCGCGCAGAATTGTCCGATTCACGATAAAAGTTGGCCGGACATTGCCGATGAGACACACTACACTCCGTTGACGCATCAAAGAAAAACACGTGCCGTGCCCTTTCGAGCACGCAGCGCCCCTTCCGAGACACTCGCATTCCTATGGAAACCAGCCTCGACAACCGTCCGTCCGTTGCCCGCTCCGCCGCGCCGTCCGCCGCCGTCTCGCGCACCGTCTATCCGGTGCTCGGCGCGATCAGCTTCTCGCATCTGCTCAACGACATGATCCAGTCGTTGATTCTCGCGATCTATCCGATGCTGAAATCGGCGTTCGCGCTGTCGTTCGCGCAGATCGGCCTCATCACGCTGACCTACCAGATCACCGCGTCGCTGCTGCAGCCCGTGATCGGCCTCTACACGGACAAGCGTCCGCAGCCGTACTCGCTGCCCATCGGCATGGGCTTCACGCTCGCGGGCCTGCTGCTGATGTCGTTCGCGCCGACATTCCCGCTCCTGCTCGTCGCGGCGGCGCTCGTCGGCTGCGGCTCGTCGGTGTTCCACCCGGAATCGTCGCGCGTCGCGCGGATGGCGTCGGGCGGCCAGCACGGGCTCGCGCAGTCGCTGTTCCAGGTCGGCGGCAACGCCGGCTCGTCGCTCGGGCCGCTGCTCGCCGCGCTCATCGTGATTCCGCACGGCCAGCGCAGCATCGCGTGGTTCTCGGTCGCGGCGCTCGTCGCGATCTTCGTGCTCGTGCAGATCGGCCGCTGGTACCAGCGCCATCCGGCCGCGAAGAAGAAGGCCGTGGATACGGCGCACCCGACGCTGTCGCGACGCCAGGTCATGCTCGCCGTCGGCGTGCTCGTGATGCTCGTGTTCTCGAAGTACTTCTATCTCGCCAGCATCAACAGCTATTTCACGTTCTATCTGATCGACAAATTCCATCTGTCGGTGCAGGCCGCGCAGATCCACCTGTTCGTGTTCCTCGCGGCCGTCGCGGCGGGCACGATCATCGGCGGGCCGGTCGGCGACCGGATCGGGCGCAAGTACGTGATCTGGACGTCGATCCTGGGCGTCGCGCCGTTCACGCTGATGCTGCCGTACGCCAACCTGTTCTGGACCACCGTGCTGACCATCGTGATCGGCGTCGTGCTCGCGTCGGCGTTCGCGGCGATCATCGTCTATGGACAGGAGCTGATTCCGGGCAAGGTCGGGACGGTCGCGGGCCTCTTTTTCGGCCTCTCGTTCGGCCTCGGCGGCGTCGGCGCGGCGGTGCTCGGCCAGCTCGCCGACGCGACGAGCATCGCGTTCGTCTACAAGGTCTGTTCGTTCCTGCCGCTGATCGGCGTGCTGACGGTGTTCCTGCCGAACGTCGAGAGCAAGAAGACACCCGGCAAGCAGGCTGCTTGAGGGAGCGGCGCGATCCGGGGGCCGCCTGAGAGAGAAGCGATCGGCGGACGGATGCAAAGGCGAGGCCGGATTCTGGGCCGCCGCCGGCGCGTTGCCCGCGTCGGCTGTCGATGAATCGATGTCGATCTGCGCGTAGCGTGGTGTGTGCGGTGCGTGCAGCGAGCGCCGTGCGCCGCAAACGCCGCATCGCGGCGGCGACAGATACCGGGTGGTTCCGGTCAAAGGAAATGGCGCGCGGTGAAAATGGCGTGCCGTGGTGGCGGCCTCGACGAGCGGCTCCGCTGCCGAACCGACCGCCCCACGCTGCGCATCGAACCGCCGTCATCCGGCGCGCTCCGCAGTTGCACGCCGCTCAACCCGCCATCGAATCAAGCCGCCTTCGCGTGCGCGGCGAGAAAGCGCTTCAGAATGCCCGACGAATACGTGCCGGCGATGTCGGTCAGGAACGTCGTGAACGACGCGCTCGCGTGATCGTCGGCGGTATCGGAAATCGTCCGGACGATCGCGCACGGCACGTCGTACTCGTGACACACCTGCGCGAGCGCCGCGCCTTCCATCTCGACCGCGAGCGCATCCGGCAGCGCGTCGCGCAGCGCGGTCACCTCGCGCTCGCTCGACACGAAGCGATCGCCGCTGACGATGAGCCCCTCGCGCACGCGCGCGCCGCGCAGCCGGAAGCGCAGGTTCAGCGCATCGCCCTCGTCCTCGACGAAGCGCGCGCAGGCGGCCTTCAACTGCGCGGCGAGCGCGGCGTCGGCGGCGAAGCGCGTGACGCCGAGGAGCGGCACCTCGAAGCGCGGAAAGAGCGGCGACGCGTCTAGATCGTGCTGCAGCAGCGTGTCGGCGACGACGACGTCGCCGACGCTCACGTCGCTCGCGACGCCGCCCGCGACGCCCGTGAACACGACCGCGCGCACGTCGAAGCGATGAATGAGCGCGCTCGCCGTCGCGGCGGCCGCGACCTTGCCGATCCGCGCGAGCGTGACGACGCACGGCACGCCGTACGCGACGCCGGCGTGGTAATCGCGCTGGCCGAGCGTGACTGTGTCGACCGGGCCGTCGTCGCGCATCGCGGCGACGAGGTCGCCCAACTCCTCCGGCAGCGCGGCGAGGATGCCGAGCGGCCGGTTCGAAAACGTCTGCTGAATCATTCGACCGCCTGCAGTTTCGCGACCGCGAGCGCAAGCCACTTCTCGCCGTGCCGCTTGAATTTGACTTGCGCCTTCGCGTCGGCGCCGCTGCCTTCGAGCGCGGTCACCGTGCCTTCACCGAACTTCGTGTGGAACACCTGCTGGCCGATCCGGAAGCCGTTTTCGGCCTCGCGCTGCTGGTTCGCAAACGCGGGCAGCGGCGCGGACACCGCCGCGTCGACGACGCTGTCGCGCGCGCCGCCCGGCCGCGCGAACCAGTCGCGGCCCCAGCCGGCGTTGTCCGATCGGCCGCCCCAGCGGGCGCCCGCTTCGGCCTTCGGCGTCAGCCATTTGAGCACGTGCTGCGGCAGCTCGTCGAAGAAGCGCGAGCGGATGTTGTAGCGGGTCTGGCCGTGCAGCATCCGGCTCTGCGCGAACGACAGGTAGAGCCGCTCCTTCGCCCGCGTGATCGCGACGTACATCAGCCGGCGCTCTTCCTCGAGGCCGTCGGATTCGGCCGCGCTGTTCTCGTGCGGGAACAGGCCTTCTTCGAGCCCGGTGATGAACACCGCGGTGAACTCGAGCCCCTTCGCCGCGTGGACCGTCATCAGTTGCACCGCGTCCTGGCCCGCCTGCGCCTGGTTGTCGCCCGCCTCGAGCGACGCATGCGACAGAAAGCCCGCGAGCGGCGTCATCGCATCGGGGTTCTGCGCGGGATCGGCGAGGTTCGCGGGCGCGAGCACCGCATCGGCCGGATCGGCGTCGCCCTCGGCAAGCTCGGGCGCCGCGCTCGCGCGCGCATGCAGCGGAATCGACCGCGCGGGCGTGTCGAGCCCATAGCCTTCCTCGGAGACGAACGCGGCGGCCGCGTTCACCAGTTCCTGCAAGTTCTCGAGGCGATCCTGCCCTTCGCGCTCGCCCTGGTAAAAATCCGCGAGGCCGCTCGCGCGCACGACGTACTCGACCGTCTCGGGCAAGCTCATCTGCGCCGTTTCCGCGCGCATCTTCGCGATCAGGTTCGCGAACGCGCCGAGGCTCGTGCCCGCCTTGCCCGTCACGTACGGAATCGCGGCCGCCATCGCGCAGTCGTACAGGCGCGCGGCGTCGGCCAGCTGCTCGATCGAGCGCGCACCGATCCCGCGCGTCGGGAAGTTGACGACGCGCGCGAACGCGGTGTCGTCGCTCGGATTGTCGATGAGGCGCAGGTACGCAAGCGCGTGCTTCACTTCCTGCCGCTCGAAGAAGCGCAGGCCGCCGTACACGCGGTACGGGATGCCCGCCGTCATCAGCGTGTGCTCGATCGAGCGCGACTGCGTGTTGCTCCGGTACAGCACCGCGACCTCGCTGCGCGCGAGGCCCGTATTCACGAGCGAGCGGATCTCCTCGACGATCCACGCCGCTTCCTGCGCGTCGGTCGCCGCCTCGTAGACGCGCACCGGCTCGCCGTGGCCCGCGTCGGTGCGCAGGTTCTTGCCGAGCCGGTGCGCGTTGTTCGCGATCAGATGATTCGCCGCGTCGAGAATGTTGCCGTGCGACCGGTAGTTCTGCTCGAGCTTGATCAGGTTGCGCACGCGGAATTCGTTCTCGAAGTCGCGCATGTTGCCGACGTTCGCGCCACGGAACGCGTAGATCGACTGGTCGTCGTCGCCGACCGCAAAGATCGCGTTGTGGCCGCCCGCAAGGAGCTTCAACCACGCGTACTGCAGCTTGTTCGTGTCCTGGAACTCGTCGACGAGGATGTGCTTGAAGCGCGCCTGGTAGTGCGCGCGCAGCGGCGGGTTGTGCGCGAGCAGCTCGTAGCAGCGCAGCAGCAGCTCGGGGAAATCGACAACGCCCTCGCGCTGGCACTGCTGCTCGTAAGCCTGGTACAGCTCGACGAACTTGCGGTTGAAGCTGTCGGTCGCGTCGACCCGGTCGGGACGCAGCCCCTGCTCCTTCGCGTTGTTGATGAAGTACTGGACGTTCTTCGGCGGATATTTCTCGTCGTCGACGTTCGCCGCCTTCATCAGCCGCTTGATCGCGGAGAGCTGGTCGGCCGTGTCGAGGATCTGGAACGTCTGCGGCAGGCCCGCGTCGCGGTAGTGCGCGCGCAGCATCCGGTTGCAGAGGCCGTGGAACGTGCCGATCCACATGCCGCGCGTGTCGATCGGCATCATCGCGGACAGGCGCGCCATCATTTCGCGCGCGGCCTTGTTCGTGAACGTGACGGCGAGCACCGTCGCGGGCGACGCGTAGCCGTGCCGGATCAGCCACGCGATCCGCGTGATGAGCACGCGGGTCTTGCCGCTGCCCGCCCCGGCGAGGATCAGCGCCGGCTCGTTCGGCAACGTGACGGCGGCGAGTTGTTCGGGGTTCAGGTTTGCGAGCAGATCGGGCATGGAGAGAAGGCGGTCGAGCGGATGGACGCAGGCCGGACATTATAAATCGCGCGCGGCCTGCGCCGCCCGGCGGATGCTCATCCATTTATAATCGAAGGTTTCCGCAACAATCACCCCATCTTTCGGCGAATTTCCTACCATGAGCGACACCACGCTTGCGAAGAGTTTCGAGCCCCAGACCATCGAATCCCAATGGGGGCCGGAATGGGAAAAGCGCGGCTATGCCACCCCCGCACTCGACCCGAGCCGGCCGGACTTCTCGATCCAGTTGCCGCCCCCGAACGTGACGGGCACGCTGCACATGGGCCACGCGTTCAATCAGACGATCATGGACGGGCTCGTGCGCTACCACCGGATGCTCGGCCACAACACGCTGTGGCTGCCCGGCACCGACCACGCGGGCATCGCGACGCAGATCGTCGTCGAGCGCCAGCTCGATGCGCAAGGCGTGTCGCGGCACGACCTCGGCCGCGAGAAATTCGTCGAGCGCGTATGGGAATGGAAGGAAAAGTCCGGCTCGACGATCACCGGCCAGATCCGCCGGCTCGGCGCGTCGCCCGACTGGACGCGCGAGTACTTCACGATGAACGACAAGATGTCGGACGTCGTGCGCGAGGTGTTCGTGCGCCTCTATGAACAGGGCCTCATCTATCGCGGCAAGCGCCTCGTCAACTGGGACCCCGTGCTGCTCACCGCCGTGTCCGACCTCGAAGTCGCGAGCGAAGAGGAAAACGGCCACCTGTGGCACATCAGGTATCCGCTCGCCGACGGCTCGGGCCACCTGACGGTCGCGACGACGCGCCCCGAGACGATGCTCGGCGACGTCGCGGTGATGGTCCATCCGGAAGACGAGCGCTACAAGCAACTGATCGGCCGGCACGTGAAGCTGCCGCTTTGCGATCGCGAGATTCCGGTGATCGCCGACGACTACGTCGACCGCGAATTCGGCACGGGCGTCGTGAAGGTCACGCCCGCGCACGACTTCAACGACTACCAGGTCGGCCTGCGCCACAAGCTCGAGCCGATCGAGATCCTGACGCTCGACGCGAAGATCAACGACAACGCGCCCGGGCAATACCGGGGCCTCGACCGCTTCGACGCGCGCCGCGCGATCGTCGACGAACTCGACGCGCAAGGCTTCCTCGAATCCGTGAAGCCGCACAAGCTGATGGTGCCGCGCGGCGACCGCACGGGCGTCGTGATCGAGCCGATGCTCACCGATCAGTGGTTCGTCGCGATGACGAAGCCCGCGCCGGAAGGCACGTTCCATCCGGGCAAGTCGATCACCGAAGTGTCGCTCGACGTCGTGCGCGGCGGCCAGATCAAGTTCGTGCCGGAGAACTGGACGAGCACCTACTACCAGTGGCTCGAGAACATTCAGGACTGGTGCATCTCGCGCCAGCTGTGGTGGGGCCATCAAATTCCCGCGTGGTACGGCGAGAACGGCGAGATCTTCGTCGCGCGCAGCGAGGACGACGCGCGCGCGCAGGCCGCCGCGAAGGGCTACGCGGGCCCGCTCAAGCGCGACGACGACGTGCTCGACACGTGGTTCTCGTCGGCGCTCGTGCCGTTCTCGTCGCTCGGCTGGCCGAACGACACGCCGGAACTGAAGCATTTCCTGCCGTCGTCGGTGCTCGTGACGGGCTTCGACATCATCTTCTTCTGGGTCGCCCGGATGGTGATGATGACGACGCACTTCACGAACAAGGTGCCGTTCGAGACGGTCTACGTGCACGGCCTCGTGCGCGACGCCGAAGGCCAGAAGATGTCGAAGAGCAAGGGCAACACGCTCGACCCGATCGACATCGTCGACGGCATCGGTCTCGACGCGCTCGTCGCGAAGCGCACGACGGGCCTGATGAATCCGAAGCAGGCCGCGACGATCGAGAAGAAGACGCGCAAGGAGTTCCCCGACGGCATCCCGGCGTTCGGCACCGACGCGCTGCGCTTCACGATGGCGTCGATGGCGACGCTCGGCCGCAACGTGAACTTCGACCTCGCGCGCTGCGAAGGCTACCGCAACTTCTGCAACAAGCTGTGGAACGCAACCCGCTTCGTGCTGATGAACTGCGAAGGCCACGACTGCGGCTTCGACAAGCCGGAAGTGTGCGGCGCGGGCGACTGCGGCCCGGGCGGGTATCTCGACTTCTCGGCGGCGGACCGCTGGATCGTGTCGCTCCTGCAGCGCGTCGAGGCGGACATCGCGAAGGGCTTCGCCGACTACCGCTTCGACAACATCGCGAACGCGATCTACAAGTTCGTCTGGGACGAATACTGCGACTGGTACCTCGAGCTCGCGAAGGTGCAGATCCAGAACGGCGCGCCCGAGCAGCAGCGCGCGACGCGCCGCACGCTGCTGCGCGTGCTCGAAACGGTGCTGCGTCTCGCGCACCCGATCATCCCGTTCATCACCGAGGCGCTATGGCAGAAGGTCGCGCCGCTCACCGGCCGCTATCCGGCGGGCACGGCGGAAGGCGAAGCGTCGCTGATGACGCAGGCGTATCCGATCGCCGATCCGAAAAAACTCGACGAGGCCTCCGAACAGTGGGCGGCCGAACTGAAGACCGTGGTCGATGCATGTCGTAATCTCCGTGGCGAGATGAATCTGTCTCCCGCGACCAAGGTGCCGCTCCTCGCAGCCGGCGACGGCGCGAAGCTTCAGGCGTTCGCGCCGTACGTCCAGGCGCTCGCGCGCCTGTCCGAAGTGCGTGTCCTCGCGGACGAAGCGGCGCTCGACGCAGAAGCGCACGGCGCGCCGATCGCGATCGTCGGCGACAACAAGCTGGTGCTGAAGGTCGAGATCGACGTCGCGGCGGAGCGCGAGCGTCTGTCGAAGGAGATCGCGCGTCTCGAAGGCGAAGTCGTGAAGTGCAACGCGAAGCTCGGCAACGAGGCGTTCGTCGCGAAAGCGCCGCCCGCCGTGGTTGAACAAGAGCAAAAGCGGCTCGCAGAGTTTCAGAATACGTTGACGAAACTGGGTGCGCAGCTTGCCCGCTTGCCGTCGTAACAATCCGTAAGGAATCTTGCGCCCACTATAATGCTGCAATCACCATTTGATTCGACCGAATCAATACGAGGAACAAGGGTTCAATCATGCTGAAAGTCACCAAGGCGGTTTTCCCGGTCGCGGGCTTGGGCACGCGGTTCCTGCCCGCCACGAAGGCGAGTCCGAAGGAAATGCTGCCGGTCGTCGACAAACCGTTGATCCAGTATGCGGTGGAAGAAGCGATTGCAGCGGGCATCACCGAAATGATCTTCGTGACGGGCCGCAGCAAGCGCGCAATCGAGGACCACTTCGACAAGTCGTATGAAGTCGAGGCGGAGCTCGAAGCGCGCGGCAAGGAAAAGCTGCTCGAACTCGTGCGCAGCATCAAGCCGAGCCACGTCGACTGCTTCTACGTGCGCCAGCCGGAAGCGCTCGGCCTCGGCCACGCGGTGCTGTGCGCGGAGAAGCTCGTCGCGGACAACCCGTTCGCCGTGATACTCGCGGACGACCTGCTCGACGGCGACCCGCCCGTGATGAAGCAGATGGTCGACGTGTTCGACCACTATCACAGCTCGGTGATCGGCGTCGAAGAGATTCCGCCCGAGGACACGAAGTCCTACGGGATCGTCGACGGCAAGGAGTGGGAAGACTCGATCATCAAGATGTCGGCGATCGTCGAGAAGCCCGCGCCCGAAGTCGCGCCGTCGAACCTCGGCGTCGTCGGCCGCTACGTGCTGAAGCCGCGGATCTTCGATCACCTGCGCGCGTTGAAGCCGGGCGCGGGCGGCGAGCTGCAATTGACGGACGCGATCCAGGCGCTCCTCGCCGACGAGCAGGTGCTCGCGTACAAGTATCGCGGCACCCGCTTCGACTGCGGCAGCAAGCTCGGCTATCTGAAGGCGACGGTCGAGTTCGCGCTGCGCCATCCCGAAGTGAAGACCGAGTTCGAAGCGTATCTGCGCTCGCGCAGCGAAACGCAGCAGCCGTAACCCCAGTCAGGCGCGGCGAGCGACCATGCCCGCTGCTGCCGCGCCGCGCGCCCCCGCCCGCCCCCGCTCAGTTCGAGCGGGCGGGCTTCACCGATACGAAGTTTGGCATCGCGTCCGCGTCGCGCTTCTTCGTTTCGACCAGCCAGCCATTCCCGTCCGTGTACGGCAC
This sequence comes from Burkholderia sp. ABCPW 14, assembly GCF_001523835.1. Classification (NCBI taxonomy): domain Bacteria; kingdom Pseudomonadati; phylum Pseudomonadota; class Betaproteobacteria; order Burkholderiales; family Burkholderiaceae; genus Burkholderia; species Burkholderia sp. ABCPW 14. The sequence continues at coordinate 56,572 of NZ_LOVS01000132.1, forward strand.
GCGCGCGAGCGCGCTGCGCACGAGCGCGGGCGCTGCCTGCAGCGCGTCGGAACGCCGGTCCTGCACGGCCGCCGAGACACGATACGCCTCGGCGCCGCTGCTGAGCTCGACGAAACGCAACGTCAGCACGTGCCGGTAGACCGTGCCCGCGAACGGCAGCGCGAACGGCGTCGGCCCGTCGACCGCGACGCACGCCGGTTGCTGCGCGCCGCCGCAACTCGGCATCGTCAGCGCGACGGATGCCGGCTGCGTCGCATAGGCGATCGTCACGCGATAGCGGGCCCGCGCGTCGGCCGCTTCGTCGAAGCCGCGCTGCGCGAGCTCGCGGCGCACGAGCGTTTCCACTTGCCGGTAGTCCGCGTTGTCGGCCTGCACGGCCGTCCGCGCGAAATCGTAGGTCCGCGTGCCCGCGAGCGCGCCCGGCGCCGCCGAAGCGCTGACGCCTGTCGTCACCGACGCGCATCCGGACAACAATGCGACCGCCAGCGCCGCCCCCGCCCACAAGATCTTCATAGCTTCTCCCATATCGCTGTTCGCCCCCGTCCTAGCCGTTCGCCCATGCGCGGGCCCCACCCGCGCCGAGCGTCGAATCCTGCCGACGTCACGCCGACATCACGCCGGCGGCTCGTCGAACGTCGGCAGCGACACGGTGATCGCCGTGCCGACGCCCGGCGTGCTGTCGACGCCGATGCAGCCGCCGTGCCGCACGACCACGGTCTTGACGAACGCCATCCCGAGCCCGGACCCGGCAACTTCCGGCCGCTCGTTCGTGTGAAACCGCTTGAAGCGCTCGAACAGGTGCCGCTGATCCTCGAGCGAAATGCCGTAACCCTGGTCGCGGATCGTGCAGTGCAGGCGCTTCGTGTCCGGCTCGACCGATAGCGTACACGTGATCACCGTATCCGTCGGACTGTATTTGACCGCATTGTTCAACAGGTTCACGAGCGCGCGGGTCATCAGCGAGCGGTCGGCGCCGACCCAGCACGGCTCGTCGCCGAGCGACGTGTCGATGCGAATCCGCTTCGCCTGTGCCTGCGGCCAGACCTCGTCGCTTGCGTCGATCAGCAGGTCGGTGAAGCTCACCGCTTCGAGCTGGTATGTCTGCGACTCGGCGCGCGCGAGCTGCACGAACTCGTCGGCAAGCATCAGCGCGCGCTGCGCGTAGCGCTCGATCCGCGCGAGCAGCCCGGGCGCATGATCGGATTCGGCCCGCTGCCGCTCGATCTCGACGAGCGCGAGGATCGACGACTGCGGCGAGCGCATGTCGTGCGACAGCAGATGCAGCGCCTCCTCACGCTGCCGCTCGGCCGCGTGCAGCGCGGTCACGTCGACGAGGCTGGCGATCCAGCCCGTCACGTTGCCCTGCGCGTTCGTGCACGGCGCGTAGCGTAGCAGATGATCGAGCCCGCTCAGGTCGCGAACTTCGACGCCGCGCTCCATCACGTCGTTCTCGTAGTCGCGTGTCGGGTCGAGCGCGGCGGGCCAGTGCGTGCGGATCTCGAGGTCATGCTCGGCATTGCCGTCGACCGTCTTCGTAAACGACAGCTCGCCGAACGCGGCGCGCAGCGGCCGCCCTTCCGGCGCCGGCGCGTTGAGCCGCGCGCAATAGCGCTTCGCCGCGTGGTTCGCGATCAGCACGGTACCCGCGAGATCGGTGACGACGACGGGCTCCGGCATGCTGTCGAGGCTGTCCCAGACGAAGCGCTTCATGTCCTGCACGCGCTGCGCGGCCTGCGCCATCAGCGCCATCTGCCGCTCGAGCACGTCGCCGCCGAATTCGCCGCGCTCGCGCGGCGCCTCGGGCAGCAGATGCGGCTCGTCGGCAAGACGCTGCAGCTCGTGACGCAGGTACGACATCGTCATCTCGAGGCGCCGCCAGTTCCAGATCGGGTAGACCGCGATCAGCCCGAAGATCGCCGGCGCGGGCGACAGCCACAGCCTCGCCTCGTAGAGGAGCGCCGTGCTCGACGCGACCGCGAGCGCCGCGAGGCTCAGCGTGAGGAGCAGCGAGCGCCACGGCGACAGCATCAGGAAGCCGGCGAGCAGCACGACGAGCGGCAGCAGCGACGCGCTGAACACGAGCCAGCCGGACACGGGCGAGATCGCGCGCCCCGTCATCAGCGTATCGAGCACGCTCGCATGGATGTAGACGCCCGGCAGCGGGCCGAACTCGCCCGAGATCGGCGTCGCGAAGCGATCGTAAAGTCCCGACGCGGTCGCGCCGACGATCACGATCTTCCCGCGGAACTGCCCGGGATCCACGCGGCCCGCGAGCACGTCGACGAACGAGATCGCCGGGTAGTTCTGCGACGCGCGGCTGAACGAAATGAAATAGCGGGACTCGCCGTTGTCGTCCCGCGCGATGTCATGCGCGCGCCGCGCGACGGGCGCCGGCTGCGCGAGCTTCAGCTGGCCGTTCTCGAGCGCGTGGAACACGGGCACCATCAGTTGCGGCCAGCGGTGCCGACCGTCGCTCTCGAAGAGCGCGACGCTGCGCACGATCCCGTCCGGGTCGACTTCCAGATTGATGTGGCCCGCGCCCGCGACGTGCTGCGCGAGCACCGGCACGGGCGGATTGACGGTGCGCGTGCCGTCGCCCTCCTCGGGGCTCAGCAGCACGGGCAGGAACGTCGGCACGAGATCGAGCGACTTCGCCAACGCCTTGTCGTCGGCAGACGGCTCGGTGAACAGCACGTCGTAGACGACGGCGGCCGGCTGCGTCTTCGCGAGCGCATCGAGGAATTCCGCATGGACGCTGCGCTGCCACGGCCAGCGGCCGAGCGTGTCGAGGCTGCGGTTGTCGATCTCGACGATCACGATGTTCGGCTCGATCGGCAGCTTGCGCAGCGTCAGCAAGCGGTCGTAGATGATTCGGTCGACGCTCGCCGTCATCCGGCCCGCGACGCCCCCGAGGATCACCGCGATCCCGAGACAGCCGATCGCGATCCACTCGACGAGAAAGCGGCGGCCAAGCAGCCGCCGCCGTTGCGTGCGGTCGAATCTCATCCGCCGCCCATCAACGCGCGATCGTGAACGCGTTGACCGCGCTGGCCTTCTCGTAGAAACGGCCGCCTTCGAAGCGCTCCGCGATCACGGACCAGTAGTAGTCGCCGGGCTTCAGGTTCGATACGGCGATGCGCCCGCCCTGCACGTCGACCTGGTCGACGATCGGGTTGCTCAGATCCTTCGCCCCCGACAGCACGAAGCGAAAGCGCGTCGCGCCGCCCGCGGAGCCGCCGTCCGTCGTCGACCAGCGGAACGCGTACCCGCCGTCGGCGGGCGCCGCGGACGCGTCGATCCCGAAGCGCCGGCGCTCGAACGCGTAGATGCGCGGCTGGCCTTCGAGGCCGTGCGAATCGACGGCCGAGACACGGACGAAATAGGTGCCGTCCGGCACGTCCGTAAACGCGGCGTGCGGCGCATTCACGCGCACTTCCTGGAAGAGATCGTACAGGCCCGCGTCGCGCGCGATCTGCACGTGGTAGTCCTGCGCGCCGCCCAGCGGCACGAGATCGAACGCCACCTGCGGCTCGTCCTGCACCTTCGCCGGATCGGTGAGCTGCGGCGCGCCAAGGAGCGCGATCGGGTTGCCGACCACGCCGTTCGCGCTCGACACGTTGCCGAAGTTCGCATGGACGAGCGTGTCGGTCGTGCGCTTCGCGCCCGGCGCGACGCCGACCGTGCCGTCCAGCACTTCGACCGTCGTCGACGCGCGACCGTCCTTGTCGTAATTCACGCGAAAGCGCGTGCCGCGCACGCCGGCGACGACCGACGGCGAACGGATCTGGAAGCGATCGTCCTTCTTCTTCAGATGGGTGACTTCGCTGTCGACCGAGCCGCGCCGCAGATCGATCACGCGCTCGAGCGTGCCCGTGAGCACCGTACGGCGCAGCGTCGCGAGATCGATCTGGCTGTCGGGCTGCATGCTCAGGTGCGTGCCGTCCGTGAGCTCGAGCGTGACGAACGCGTTCGCGCCCGTGCGCAGGCGGTCGCCTTCCGTCAGCGTCGAGTCGACGGCGACGGGCGTGAACTGCGAGGAGCCGCGCCCCGCGCTCTCGACCGCGCCATGCGCGGCGATCACGCGCACCGACAGCCGCTCCTTGCGCAGCCGCGCCGCGGGGAGCTTCAGCACGATGCCCGGCTGCAGGTGCTTCGGCACCGGCACGTCGTTCAGTTGCGCAACGAACGGCCAGTCGTCCGATCCTTGCAGGTAGCGGGCCGCGACGTCGTACAGCGTGTCGCCGCTGCGCGTCGTGTAATCGACGGTCTGCGCGGCCGGGCGCTTCGCCTGCTGCGCGGCGGCGTGCTGCGCAGCCAGGGCCACTGCCGCGGCGCAACACGCCGTCAGCACGTACTTCGTCACGATGCCGCTTGCGCTCACTCGGCGTCTCCCTGCATCACGCGCTCGAGCCGGTAGCCGTAGCCGTAGATCGGCGCGAGACGGTAGCCGTTCTCCGGACGCAGGCCGAGCTTCGTGCGCAGCATCGAGATGTGCGTGTCCATCGTCCGCGACGGAATGTCGGTGGCCTGCTTCCAGACGAGATCGAGGATGTGCGCGCGCGACAGCGGCCGGTCGAGGTGCTGGAACAGCAGCAGCGCGAGCTCGAACTCCTTCTGCGTGAGGCTCACCGGCTTGTCGCCGACGTACGCCTGCTTCAGGTTCGCATCGAACTTGTAGTTGTCGAACTCGCGGATCGACGACTCCGCGTTGACGGGATACGCGCGGCGCAGCAGCGAGCCGATCCTCGCGCGCAGGATCGGGCCGGACACGGGCTTCACGACGTAGTCGTCGGCGCCCGCGTTCAGGATCTGCGTGATGCCCGCTTCGTCGTCGCGGCTCGTCATGAAGATGATCGGCAGACGATGTTCGACCTGGTTCGCCCGCACCCACTTCAGGACTTCCTCGCCGGACATGTCCGGCACGTTCCAGTCGAGCACCAGCAGATCGAACGTCTCGCGCTGCAGGCGCTTCTTCAGCGCCTTGCCTTCCTTGAACGCATAGCACGTATGGCCTGCGGCCGTCAGCGTCTGACTGACAAAATCCGTTTGGGCCTGATCGTCATCCAGTACAGCAATTCTCATAGCACCCCGCAAAACGAAATCCATTCGGGCTCCCGCGTCCGCCGAGCGGCCATGGGCAAGCCCGCACGAGCCCCGATTCGTAGTAACCCGCCATTATCGGCTGAATGGTGATGATTGTCCGGCGCGCTACGCGCAAACCGGTATTCTATGTGATCGATGCCCCCATATCTCAAAAACGGGGCACGCCTGAGCGGCGTTTTCATGATGGTAGTATGAAAACGTCCTGAGAAATGTGCGTATCGCCGCGTAATTGTGTCAACGGTGATCGAGTCGCACGCCGCGCTGCCAGTTGCTTGCCTGACGAGCGCACCGGGTGCGCTCCGCTAGGCCGGATCGGTTTCGAATGCGTCGCGTGCGATCGCACGCGGTGCGTGTTGCAATGCGTCATGCAGACGGTCGCGCACGTGCTCCCAAGCGGCGCGCGCATAGTCCGGCTGATCGGCCGCCCATGCGTGCGCGAGATCGAACACGCGCTCAACGGTCGCCGCGCAGCGCGTCAAGTCCGGCTGCGGACCGCCGAGCGCTTCGCGCATCCATTCGGCAAGCCAGGGCATCTCGACCGCGCTCGCATCCGCATATGCCTCCAGCGCGGCACGCGCATGGCGGTCATGCTCGGGATCGAGCTCGACGCGCTGCATCGGCCGCATCCGCTCACGCGCCTTGCCGTTCGGCTCGAACGGTATCCGAATCGTTCCCGATCTGAACAGCATGACATTCCCCTATATGCCGCAACGACACGCACGGGGCATGTCCTTCGCGATACGTCCCGTCCGCGTCCGCGGCGCCGCACGGCGTGTTTCTGCAGACGAGATCCGACGGCGCAGTATAAGCAGCGCGCGGCGACAGGTGGTTTAAGGATTGTCAGATGCGACGAGCCGCCTTCGGCCCGGCGACGGCGGCTTGCGGCGCTCGCTCGCCGGCATTCGCTTGCGGCATTCGCGCGGGGAGCGCGCGATGAAAAATGCCGCGTCGGGCACGCCCGCGCGGCATCGGAACGACGCGGCACCGCCGCCTTGCGCGTCAGCGGCGGCGCATCAGGAAAACGAACGTCTTGTCCTGCGTCGTCGACGACTCGACGATCTCGTTGCCCGTCTGCTTTGCGAACGCGGCGAAATCGCGCTGCGAGCCGGGATCGGTGGCGAGCACCTTGAGAATCTGGCCGCTTTCCATGTCGGCCAGCGCTTTCTTTGCGCGCAGGATCGGCAGCGGGCAATTGAGCCCGCGCGCGTCCACTTCCTTGTGAATGAGCATCGGCTTTCGACCTTCGAATGGCGCGCCGTCGCGGCGCTGCCGGAACGCAAGATTCTACCGCATGCGCCCCCAACCGCACCCGCGCACGAGCAAGCGCCGACGCGCGCCGCGCTCGCCGGCACGCGCGCAGCCGGCTGCCCGGCGCGCGCGTCAGAGGGCTACAGTTCCACCGCGCGCCCGGTCTGCAGCGACTCGCGCAGCGCATGGCCGATCCTCGTCGCCTCGAGCGCGTCCGCGAGCGTCGCGCCGCCCGAGCCGCCCTCGCCCCGCACCGCCGCGACGAACGCCTGCGCCTCGATCAGGAACGCCTCCTCGAAGCGATCGAAGAACGTCGGCGTGCAGGCGTTGCGGATGCCTGTCGCGTCGTGGATCTCGACGCGGTTCGCGCGCGGGTTGCGGCCGATCGTGAGCGCCCCGGCGGTGCCGATCACCTCCGAGTGCGTGTCGTTGCCGTGCGCCATCGTGCGCGACGCGTAGAACATCGCGAGCCGGCCGCCCTCGAACTCGCAGATCGCGACGCCGTTGTCGACGTCGCCGCACGCGCGCAGGCCCTCGTGCAGCGCGATCGCGCCCGCCGCGTACACACGCGTCGCGCGCGGCGCGCCGAGCAGCCACCGCGCGACGTCGATGTCGTGCACCGTGCAGTCGAGGAAGATGCCGCCCGAGCTCGGCGCGAAGCGCACGAAGAAGCCCTCCGGATCGTTCCGGTCGCAGGTCTGCGAGCGCACGAGGAACGGCCGGCCGATCGCGCCCGCCGCGACGCGCTCGTATGCGTCGCGGTAGCTCGGATCGAAGCGGCGCATGAAGCCGATCGTCGCGACGAGATGCGGCCGCGCGCGCGCCTCGGCCAGCACCCGCTCGCACTCGGCGAGATCGAGCGACAGCGGCTTCTCGCAGAACACGTGCTTGCCGGCGGCGAGCGCCGCGACGATCTGGTCCGCGTGCAGCGCCGACGGCGTGACGAGCCACAACGCGTCGAGCTCGGGATCGGCGACGAGCGCGTCGAAATGCTCGTAGACGCGCGGCACCTTCAGCGCGTCGCGCGCCCACGCGCATTCGTCCGCGACCGGGCTGCACGCGGCGGCAAGCGCCGCGCCCGCGACGCGGCGCGCGAGGTTCTCCGCATGGCGCCGGCCGAGCCGGCCGAGCCCCGCGATGCCGATCCGCACGGGGGCGGCGCTATCGCTGACTGCCATCGCATCGCGCCTTCAGGCCGCCACTTCGCCGAGCTTCACCGCGCGCCCTTCGCGCCACGACCGCGTCGCCGCCTCGGCGAGCTCGAGCGCCTTCACGCCGTCCGCGACCGTCGTGCGCACCGGCTCGCCGTGCGTCACCGCCGCGAAGAAATGCTCGATCTCGCGCGCGTACGCGGCGCGGTAGCGCTCGAGGAAAAACGCTTCGGGCAGGTCGGTCGACACCGCCCGCGCCGAATAGCCTGTCACCTCGGTCGGCCGCACGTTGCCCGCCTGCAGCATCCCGGCGCTGCCGAGCACTTCGAAGCGCTGGTCGTAGCCATACGCGGCGCGGCGCGTCGTGTTGATCTGGCAGAGCCGGCCGCGCTTCGTGCGGATCGTGACCGCGGTCGAATCGACGTCGCCCGCGTCCGCGATCGCCGGATCGGTGAGGCAACTGCCCGTCGCGTGCAGCGTGTCGGCGTCGTCGCCCAGGATCCAGCGGAAGATGTCGAAGTCGTGGATCAGCATGTCCTTGAAGATCCCGCCCGAGTGCCTGATGTAGTCGACGGGCGGCGCGCCCGGATCGCGGCTCGTCACGACGAGCATCTCCGGCGCGCCGATCTCGCCCGCGTCGATGCGACGCTTCACCGCCTCGAAGGTCGGATCGAAACGCCGCTGGAAGCCGATCATGCAGACGATGCCCGCTTGCGCGACGGCCGCCTCGCACGCGCGCGCCCGCGCGACCGTCAGGTCGACGGGCTTCTCGCAAAACACGTGCTTGCCCGCGCGCGCGGCGCCGGCGATCAGGTCGGCGTGCGTGTCGGTGCTCGAGCAGATCACCGATGCGCCGATCGACGCATCGCCGAGCGCGCCGTCGACGTCGGCGACCTGCGCGCCGTGCTGCTCGGCGAGCGCGGCCGCCGCGTCGCGGTTCACGTCGACCACGTACTTGAGCCGCACGCCGGGCCGGCGCGCGAGATTGCCCGCATGGATGCGGCCGATCCGCCCGGCGCCGAACACGGCGACGTCGATCGTCGGTACTGCGTCAGTCATCGTATCCTCCCGTGTCCTTGGCTTCTTCGACGTTCAATTCCAGCCGGTACGCGAGCGCGATGAAGAGCGCCTGGCACAGGCAGATCGTGCTCGTCAGCGAACGGAACGCGAACGCGCTCCCCTCCTTCACGAGCAAATGGGCGCTCGCGTCGCGCGCGAGCGGCGACAGACGGCCGTCGGTGATGACGAGCGTCTGCGCATGGTTGTGGCGCGCGGCGCGCAGGCAGTACTGCGTCTCCTTGCCGTACGGCGCGAAGCTGATCGCGATCACGACGTCGCCCTTCTTCACGCTGCGGATCTGCTCGCGGTACATGCCGCCGAGCCCCGATACGAGGTGCACGCGCTTCGCCGTATGCTGCAGCGCATACACGATGTAGCTCGCGACCGGAAACGAGCGGCGCACGCCGACCACATAAATGCTTTCGGCCTTCTCGAGCATCGTGACGGCCGCGTCGAACTGGTCGTCGTCGAGGCCCGCCGCGAGCTCGTCGAGCCCCGCGCGCGACGCGTCGATGAACTGCCGCGCCACCGCGCCGCCCGTCATCGGGCCCGATTTGCCGTCGATCAGGCTGCGAATCCGCTGCTGATAGCTCTGCACGGTCGGGTTCTGGCCCGTGTACGCGTCCTTGAACACCGCCTGCAGATCGGAAAACCCGGAAAAGCCGAAGCGCTGCGCAAAGCGCACGACGGCGGACGGATGCACGCCGCAGCGCTCGGCGATGTCGCTCGTGCGGTCCATCATCACGCTCGAGCGGTGCTCGTCGATGTACGACGCGATGTGCTTCAGCTGGCGCGGCAGCGTGTCGTAGGCGTCGGCGATCCGTTGCAGCAGGTCGTCGACGGCGGGCGTCTCCGGTTGTGTCGTGTCGTCCATGTCCGTTGCGGCCGGCGGGCGCCGCGTCGCGCATCGCGCGCGCCGCGGACGAGCATCCGGCTCGTTGTCTTGTCGTGCACCGAGTATAGGCACTCCGGATTCGAAATGGAACAAATTTTCCACAACATTATTAAATAAAATTTTCTTTGCAATCCGAGACGGGTTGACCTAACCTTGCTCGTGAACGCGGCCCGGCCTGCGTTTGCCCGAAAACGACAGACAGAGAAAGGTGGAGACATGAGACTTTGCACTGGCAAGGCCGTCCTGCGCGCGTGCGTCGCCGCGATCGCCGTCGCGGCGGGCGTGGGCGCCGCGGCCCCGGCGGCCCAGGCGGCGGACGCCCGGTTCGCGCTGATCAGCCACGCGCCCGATTCCGATTCGTGGTGGAACACGATCAAGAACGCGATCAAGCAGGCGGACGAGGATTTCAACGTCACGACCGACTACCGCAACCCGCCGAACGGCGACATCGCCGACATGGCGCGCTTGATCGAGCAATCGGCCGCCCGCGACTACGACGGCGTGATCACGACGATCGCCGACTACGACGTGCTGAAGAACGCGCTCAAGAAAGTCGCTGCAAAGAAGATCCCGCTCGTGACGATCAACTCCGGCACCGAGGAACAGAGCGCGCAGCTCGGCGCGATCATGCACGTCGGCCAGCCCGAGTACGTCGCGGGCCACGCGGCGGGCGAGAAGGCGAAGGCGGCGGGCGTGAAGACCTTCGTCTGCGTGAACCACATCGCGACCAACAGCGTGTCGTTCGACCGCTGCCGCGGCTTCGCCGACGCGATCGGCGCCGACTACAAGCGCTCGACGATCGACTCCGGCCAGGACCCGACCGAGATCCAGTCGAAGGTCAGCGCGTACCTGCGCAACCATCCGGACACACAGGCGATCCTGACGCTCGGCCCGGTGCCCGCCGCGGCGACGCTGAAGGCGGTCCGGCAGATGGGCCTGGCGAACAAGCTGTTCTTCGCGACGTTCGATTTCTCGGACGACATCGCGAAGGCGATCCAGAGCGGCGCGATCAAGTTCGCGATCGACCAGCAGCCGTACCTGCAGGGCTACATCCCGGTCGCCGTGCTCGCGATCGCGAAGCAGAACAAGACCGCCGATCCCGCGAAGATCCGCCAGATCCTCGAGGCGAATCCGAAGTTCCAGGCGCGGCTTTCGACTTACGGGCTGCAACCGTCGTACGGGCCGAAGAACATCCGGTCCGGTCCCGGCTTCATCACGAAGGAGAACATCGACAAGGTGCTCAAGTACGCGGGCCAGTACCGCTAACGTCCATCGCATCGATTCGCACGACGCGCGGGCGCTCGCCCGCGCGCTTTACCGGCGACGCGGGCCGAACGCGCCGAGCGCCGGGCATCAAGGAGACATCATGGGTGTAGTCGGCAAGCACATGCCAGCGCATGCGCACGAGAAGCCGCAGCCGGGCGCCGCGTCCGACGAGCGGCTGCGCGGCGAAGCGTGGTTCCAGCGCTTCCTCAACCGTCCCGAGTTCGCCGCGATTTCCGGCGCCGTGCTCGTGTTCGCGGTGTTCGCGTTCGGCGCGGGCGGCTCCGGGATGTTCAATCTCGACGGGATCATGAACTGGTCGCAGGTCGCGGCCTACCTCGGCATCCTCGCGGTCGGCGCGTGCCTGTTGATGGTCGCGGGCGAGTTCGACCTGTCGATCGGCTCGATGATCGGCTTCGCCGGGATGATGGTCGCGATCCCGACCGTCTACTTCCACTGGCCGATCTGGCTCGCGATCCTGTTCGCGTTCGCCGGCTCGATGGCGCTCGGCGCGCTGAACGGCTATCTCGTGATGCGCACGAAGCTGCCGTCGTTCATCGTCACGCTCGCCTTCCTGTTCATCCTGCGCGGGCTCACGCTCGCGCTGTCGATCATGTTCGCCGACCGCACGATCGTGTCGGGCCTGGGCGACTACGCGCACGCCGATCCGATCACGCATGCCCTGTTCCAGGGCGTCGCGTTCCACGACCTGTTCCGCTGGCTCGCACACGTCGGCGTCGGCCAGGTGCTCGACAACGGCGAGCCGCTCGTGCCCGGCGTGCCGAAGGTGCTGCTGTGGTGGTTCGCCGTCACCGCGATCGGCGCGTTCGTGCTCGCGAAGACGCGCTACGGCAACTGGATTCTCGCGTCGGGCGGCGACGCGCACGCGGCGAAGAACGTCGGCGTGCCGGTGCGCCGCGTGAAGATCTCGCTCTTCGTGCTGACCGCGTTCTGCGCGTGCCTGTTCGCCGTGCTGCAAGTGGCCGACATCGGCTCGGCCGCGGCCGACCGCGGGCTGCAGAAGGAATTCGAGGCGATCATCGCCGCGGTGATCGGCGGCACGCTGCTCACGGGCGGCTACGGATCGGTGATCGGCGCGGCGTTCGGCGCGCTCATCTTCGGCGTCGTGCAGATCGGCATCACCTACACGAACATCAGCTCGGACTGGTTCCGCGTGTTTCTCGGCGTGATGCTGCTCGTCGCCGTGCTGTTCAACCACTACGTCCGCCGCCGCGTGTCGCAATCGTAACGGAGCTCAAGCATGTCCACGCCAGCATCCAGCGAGACGATTCTCTCGCTCGAGAACGTCAGCAAGTATTTCGGCAAGGTGATCGCGCTGTCGGGCGTCACGCTGCGCCTGAAGCGCGGCGAAGTGCACTGCCTCCTCGGCGACAACGGCGCCGGCAAGTCGACGCTCATCAAGACGCTCGCGGGCGTTCACCCGCCGTCCGACGGGCAGTACCTGGTCGACGGCAAGCCCGTCCTGTTCGAATCGCCGAAGGACGCGCTCGACCTCGGCATCGCGACCGTCTACCAGGACCTCGCGCTCGTGCCGCTCCTCTCCGTCGCGCGCAACTTCTTCATGGGCCGCGAGCCGCAGAAGAAGCTGTTCGGCTTCGTCAACGTGATGGATCTCGATTCGAGCGCTCGGATCGCCCGCGCGAAGCTCGCCGAGATGGGCATCAACGTGCGCGACGCGCACCAGCCGATCGGCACGATGTCGGGCGGCGAGCGGCAGTGCCTCGCGATCGCGCGCGCGATCCACTTCGGCGCGCGCGTGCTGATCCTCGACGAGCCGACCGCCGCGCTCGGCGTCAAGCAGAGCTTCAACGTGCTGAAGCTGATCCACGCCGCGCGCGCGAAGGGGATCTCGGTGATCTTCATCACGCACAACGTGCATCACGCGTACCCGATCGGCGATTCGTTCACGCTGCTCAACCGCGGCCGCTCGCTCGGCACCTTCACGAAGGAGACGATCGGCAAGAACGAAGTGCTCGACATGATGGCGGGCGGCGCCGAAATGCAGAAGATGATCGCCGAACTCGACGGCGCGACCATTTGATCCAGGACTCGCGATGACTTCCCCTACTCTCTCCTTTGCGCAGCATCGCCCGCTCGACGTGATCTGCATCGGCCGCGTCGCGGTCGATCTCTACGCGCAGCAGATCGGCGCGCGGCTCGAGGACGCGTCGAGCTTCGCGAAGTATCTCGGCGGCTCGTCGGGCAACATCGCGTTCGGCTGCGCGCGGCTCGGCCTCAAATCGGCGATGCTCTCGCGCGTCGGCCACGATCACATGGGCCGCTTCGTGTCCGAGACGCTCGCGCGCGAAGGCTGCGACACGAGCCGCCTGCGCATCGATCCCGAGCGCCTGACCGCGCTCGTGCTGCTCGGCCTGAAAGACCGCGACACGTTCCCGCTCGTCTTCCATCGCGAGAACTGCGCGGACATGGCGCTCGACGAGAACGACTTTGACGAGGCGTTCATCGCGTCGTCGAAGGCGCTCCTCATCACCGGCACGCACTTCTCGACCGAGCAGGTGATGCGCGCGAGCCGGCGCGCGCTCGACTACGCGCGCCGCAACCAGGTGCGCACGGTGCTCGACATCGACTATCGCCCGGTGCTGTGGGGCCTGACCGGCAAGGCCGACGGCGAGACGCGCTTCATCGCGAACGAAGGCGTGACCGCGCACCTGCAGCGCATCCTGCCGCGCTTCGACGTCGTGATCGGCACCGAGGAGGAATTCCGCATCGCGGGCGGCAAGGACGCGCTCCTCGACGCGCTCGCGATGGTGCGCGCGGTGACGAGCGCTGCGCTCGTCGTCAAGCGCGGGCCGCTCGGCTGCTCGATCGTCGACGGCGACGTGCCCGCGACGCTCGACGCGCTGCCGCTCATCGGCGGCGTCGAAGTCGACGTGATGAACGTGCTCGGCGCGGGCGACGCGTTCGCGTCGGGCTTCCTGTCGCAATGGCTGCGCGGCCGCCCGTTCGACGAAGCGGCGCGCGCGGCGAACGCGTGCGGCGCGCTCGTCGTGTCGCGGCACGGCTGCTCGCCCGCGATGCCGACGCCCGGCGAGCTCGCGTATTTCCTCGGCGAGGCGAAGCGCGACCCCATGCGGATGCGCCGCCCCGACCTCGATCCGACGCTCGCGCGGCTGCACCGCGTGACGCCCGCGCGCGCGCCGCGCGACGAAGTGCTCGGCTTCGCGTTCGATCATCGCAACCCGTTCTTCGAGCTCGCGCGGCTGACGGGCGCGAGCGTTGCGCGCGTCGAGAAGCTCAAGCGCCTGTTCGTCGAGGCGGTCGCGCAGACGGAAGCGCAGCTCGGGCTCGCCGGCCGGATCGGCGTGCTGATCGACGACCGCTACGGCCAGGACGCACTCAACGACGCGACGGGCCGCGGCTGGTGGATCGGCCGGCCGGTCGAGCTGCCCGGCTCGCTGCCGCTCGAATTCGATCACGGCCGCTCGATCGGCACGACGCTCGTGTCGTGGCCGCGAGAGCACGTCGCGAAGTGCCTCGTCCAATACCATCCGGACGAGCCCGCCGAGCAGCGGATCGAACAGGAAACGCAGTTGCGCGCGCTGTACGACGCGGTGCAGGCGAGCGGCCACGCGCTGTTGCTCGAAGTGATCCCGCCGCGCCGCGCGGACCTGCCGCAGGCCGCCGACACCGTGTATCGCGCGCTCAAGCGCCTGTACAACATCGGCATCCATCCGGAATGGTGGAAACTCGCGCCGCTCGACGCCGCGCAATGGAAGGCGATTGACGAACTGATCGCCGAGCGCGATCCGTACTGCCGCGGCGTCGTGCTGCTCGGCCTCTCGGCGCCCGTCGACGCGCTCGTCGACGGCTTCAAGGCGGCGGCCGCGTCCGCGACGTGCCGCGGCTTCACGGTCGGCCGCACGATCTTCCACGAGCCGAGCCGCGCGTGGCTCGCGGGCGAGATCGGCGACGCCGAGGTGATCGCCCGCGTGCGGCGGACGTTCGAGACGCTGATCGGCGCATGGCGCGCGGCCCGCGCGAGCGGCGGCGCGCACGGCCGGCGCGCGGCCGCCTAGGAGGCCATGCATGAATCGCCGAGCAATGGACGATGAAACCCTACGAGACCCGAGCGTGAACGACATCATCGACGATCCGGCCGCGAACGCCTCCGGCACGATCCGGCTGACCGCCGCGCAGGCGCTCGTGCGCTATCTGGCCGCGCAGCGCGTCGCGGCCGGCGACGGCGGCAACGGCCATGCCGGCGGCGCCGAGCCCCTCTTCGGCGGCGTGTTCGCGATTTTCGGACACGGCAACGTCGCGGGCCTCGGCGAAGCGCTCTATCAGCACCGCGACACGCTGCCGACCTATCGCGCGCACAACGAGCAGGCGATGGCGCACAGCGCGATCGCGTACGCGAAGGCGCACTTTCGCCGCCGGATGATGGCCGTGACGACGTCGATCGGCCCCGGCGCGACGAACCTCGTCACCGCGGCCGCGCTCGCGCACGTGAACCGGCTGCCGGTGCTGCTCCTGCCGGGCGACGTCTTCGTGTCGCGCGCGCCGGACCCGGTGCTGCAGCAGATCGAGGATTTTCACGACGGCGGGATTTCGGCGAACGACGCGTTCAAGGCCGTGTCGCGCTACTTCGACCGGATCGTGCATCCGGCGCAGCTCCTCACCGCGCTGCCGCGCGCGCTGCGCGTGCTGACCGACGCGGCCCTCTGCGGCCCCGTCACGCTCGCGCTGCCGCAGGACGTGCAGGCGACGGCGTACGACTACCCGGCCGAATTCTTCGCGCCGCGCGTCGTCACGTTCCATGCGCCCGCGCCCGTCGAGGCGGAACTCGAAGCCGCGCTCGCGCAACTGCGCGCGGCGAAGCGGCCGTTCATCGTCGCGGGCGGCGGCGCGCTCTACAGCGAAGGCGGCGCGGCCGCGCTCGCCGCGTTCGCCGAGCGACACGGGATTCCGGTCGGCGAGACGCAAGCGGGCAAGAGCGCGCTGCCGTGGGATCATCCGCTCAACGCGGGCGCCGTCGGCGTCACGGGCTCGCCCGCCGCGAACGCGCTCGCGAACGACGCCGACTGCGTGATCGCGGTCGGCACGCGGCTGCAGGATTTCACAACCGGTTCGAACACGCTGTTCGCGCAGGCGCGCGTCGTCGGCATCAACGCGAACGCATTCGATGCGCTGAAGCACCGCGCGTCGATCGTCGAGGCCGATGCGCGGCTCGCGCTCGACGCACTCGGCGCGCGCCTCGAAGGCTGGCGCGCTCACGCCGCGTGGACCGCGCGCGCGCACGCGCTCGCGGACGATTGGCGCGACGCCGTGACGGCCGTCACGCATGCGCCGCAGCGCGCGGGTGTGCTGCCGTACGATGCCGACGTGATCGGCGCCGTCCAGCGCTCGGCGCCCGGCTCGGCCGCGCGCGACATCGCGGTCTGCGCGGCGGGCACGCTGCCCGCCGAGCTGCACAAGCTGTGGCGCGCGGCGGCGCCGGGCGGCTATCACGTCGAATACGGCTATTCGTGCATGGGCTACGAGATCGCGGGCGGCCTGGGCGCGAAGCTCGCGAAGCCCGATCGCGAAGTGATCGTGATGGTCGGCGACGGCAGCTATCTGATGATGAACAGCGAGATCGCGACGTCGGTGATGCTCGGCGCGAAGCTCATCGTCGTCGTGCTCGACAACCGCGGCTACGGCTGCATCAACCGGCTGCAGCAGGCATGCGGCGGCGCGCCGTTCAACAACCTGTTCGACGATTGCGTGCAAGGCCCGCTCGGCGCGCCGCCGATCGACTTCGCCGCGCACGCGCGCGCGCTCGGCGCGCACGCGGAGCACGTCGCCGACGTCGCCGCGCTCGAAGCGGCGATGGCGCGCGCCCGCGCATCCGATCGCACGTACGTGATCTGCATCGACACCGATCCCGCCCGCACGACGACCGACGGCGGCTGGTGGTGGGAAGTCGCGGTGCCCGAAGTGTCGCCGCGCGACGCGGTGCGCGACGCGCGCGCGAACTACGAGCGGCAGGTCGCCGCCCGCACGGGCGCCGGCTCCGCATCGTCTTGCGCAACCTCTACCCCGGAATCATCGACATGAGCGCATCCGACATCCGTATCGGCGTCAATCCGCTGTCGTGGATGAACGACGACCTGCCGTCGCTCGGCGGCGAGACGCCGCTGTCCGTCGCGCTGGCCGAAGGCCGCGAGATCGGCTATGAAGGCTTCGAGCTCGGCAACAAGTTTCCGCGCGAACCGCAGGCGCTGAAGGCCCTCCTCGCGCAGTACGACCTGTCGCTCGTGTCCGGCTGGTACTCGGGGCGGCTCGCCGCGCGCGGCGTGCAGGAGGAGATCGACGCGGTCGGCCCGCATCTCGAGCTGCTCGCGAAGAACGGCGCGACCGTGATGGTGTACGGCGAAGTCGCGGGCACGATCCAGGGCTCGCCCGCGCCGCTCTACCAGCGCCCGCGCTTCGTCGACGACGCGCAATGGGACGCATACGCCGAGCGCGTCGACGCATTCGCGCGCTACACGCTCTCGCAGGGCGTGCGGCTCGGCTATCACCATCACATGGGCGCGTACGTCGAATCCCCCGCCGACGTCGACCGCCTGATGGCGAGCACCAGCGACGCGGTCGGCCTGCTGTTCGACGCCGGGCACATGGCGTTCGGCGGCGGCGATCCGGTCGCGGCGCTCGCGAAGCACATCGATCGCGTGTGCCACGTCCATTGCAAGGACGTGCGGCCCGCCGTCATCAAGCTCGCGCGCAACCGCAACTGGAGCTTCCTCGACGCGGTGATCGCCGGCGCGTTCACCGTGCCGGGCGACGGTGCGATCGATTTCCCGGCGATCATCGGCATGCTGAAGCGCCACGGCTATCGCGGCTGGCTCGTCGTCGAGGCCGAGCAGGACCCGGCCGTCGCGCCGAGCTACGCGTATGCGCAACAGGGCTACCGGACGCTGCGCGCGCTCGTCGACGCACCGCTTTCGCCCGTCGATCACAAGGAGGCGGCCTAAATGAGTCTGCTCGTCAAGGGCGCGAGCGACGGCACGTCGATCGCGCGCGTCACGCCGGAATCGGCGCACTGGAAACACGTCGGCTTCGCCGCGTATCGATTGAAAGCGGGCGAATCGATCGAGTTCGTCGAGGCCGCGCGGGAGATGTGCATCGTCGTGCTGACGGGCGCCGTCGACGTCGAAGCGGGCGACGGCACGCGCTGGACCGAGCTCGGCTCGCGCGACAGCGTGTTCGACGGCGTCGCGCCGTATGCGCTCTATCTGCCGCCGCAGCGGCGCGTGACCGTGCGCGCGTCGCGCGACGCGGAGCTCGGCGTCGCGAGCGCGCCCGCGACCGGGCGCTATCCGGCGCGGCTCATCAAGCCGTCGCAGATGCGGCGCTCGGTGCGCGGCAGCGGCGCGAACACGCGCTACGTCTGCGACATCCTCCCGCAAACGGAGCCGGCCGAATCGCTGCTCGTCGTCGAGGTGCGCACGCCGTCCGGGCATTCGTCGAGCTACCCGCCGCACAAGCACGATACCGACAACGCGCCCGTCGAAAGCGCGCTCGAAGAGACGTACTACCACCGCGTGCATCCGCCGCAGGGCTTCGTGTTCCAGCGCGTGTACACCGATTCGCGCGACCTCGACGAATCGATGGCCGTGTGCGACCACGACGTCGTGCTCGTGCCGCGCGGCTATCACCCGGTCGTCGTGCCTTACGGGTACGAGTCGTACTACCTGAACGTGATGGCCGGGCCGACCCGTGCGTGGCACTTCAAGAACGATCCCGCGCACGAGTGGATGCTGAGCGGCGGGCGGTGAAATTCGTGCGGCGGCGCGGCGCATACCGCACCGCTTGCCGATAATCCAGGCGATGGAATCGCTGCGCGCGACATCGGTCGATTCGACGCGGGCTGGCGTCCCGAATCCGTTTGACCGGCGCGCCGCCGGACGCCCGATATTGTCGGTCGAAGATGTCCTCGATTCGAAGCCGAACGCCGCAGCGCGTGCGACGCGCGAGCGAGGATGCTCGATGCGACGGCTGCGACGCCGCGACAACCGGTCGGCCGCGCCTCGCGCGACTAGCCGGTCAGGTCTGGCGGATCGCGATCGAACCGTCGAAGCCGTCGTTGCGTTCGGTCGAGTCATAGGTCGAATCATGGGTCGAATCATCGGCCGAATCGTCGGCCGACCGCTCGTGCAATCGCTCGTGCGACGGCGGCGGCACCGGCTCGCCCGGCCGACGCTCAGCCGACGCTGAGCCAACGTGCGACCGTTTGCGCATCGAGCGCATCGGGCGCGCCGTCATGGACGATTCTTCCCCGCCCCATCACCGCGACGCGCGACGCGAGCGCCGGCGCAAGCTGCATCCGCTGCTCGATCACGAGCAGCGCGACGCCTTGCGCCTTTGCGTCGGCAAGACACGCGCGAACCTGCTCGACCGCGAGCGGCGCGAGCCCTTCGGCCGGCTCGTCGACGATCAGCACGCGCGGCGCGCCGATCAACGCGCGCGCGAGCGCGAGCATCTGCTGCTCGCCGCCCGACAGCACGCCCGCCTTCGTTCGCCAGCGCTCGGCGAGCATCGGATAGCGCTCGCGCGCGTCGGCGAGCGCCGCGCGCGCGGCCGAGCGGCGCGCGCCGCGCAAGCCGAGCCGCAGATTGTCCTCGACGCTCAGCAGCGCGAACACGTCGCGGCTCTCGGCGACGTAGCCGACGCGATGCCGCGCGATCGCGAACGGCGGCTCGCCCGCGACGTCGACGCCGTCGATGCGCACCGCACCTGCGACCCGCACCATGCCCATGATCGCCTTCGCGAGCGTCGAGCGGCCCGAGCCGTTGCGGCCGAGCAGCGCGACGGCCTCGCCCGCCGCGATCCGCAGGTCGACGCCGTCGAGCACCGGCAGCGCGCCGTATCCGGCGCGCACGCCGCGCAGTTCGAGCAGCGCGCTCATCGCTCGAACGCCTCGCCGAGATACGCGGCGCGCACCGCCGCGTTCGCGCGGATCGCCGCGGGCGTGCCGGTCGCGACGAGTTCGCCGCGCACGAGGACCGACACGCGATCGGCGAACCCGAACACCGCGTCCATGTCGTGCTCGATCATCAGCACCGTCTTGCCCGCCGTCGCGCGCCGAATCAGTTCGATCGTCCGCCGCGCCTGCTCGCGGCTCATGCCCGCCGTCGGCTCGTCGAACAGAAACACCGATGCGCCGCTCGCGAGCGCGAGGCCGACGTCGAGCGCGCGCTGCTCCGCATAGCTGAGGCTGCCCGCAAGCACGTCGCGGCGCGCGGCGAGGCCGATCGACGCAAGCGCGGCGTCGGCTGCGCGATCGATCGCGGCGGCGCCGGCGAGCCGGTTGCGCCAGCGGCGACGCTGCCCAGGCGCGTGAAGCGCCGCGCAACGCAGGTTGTCATGGACGGTCATCCGCGCGAACACGCTCGTCTGCTGGAAGCTGCGCGCGAGCCCGAGACGCGCGACCGCATGCGGGCCGCGCCGCCCGAGCTCGACGCCGTTCAGCGCGATGCGTCCGCGCGTCGGCGCGAGCGCGCCCGCGATCAGGTCGAAGAGCGTCGATTTGCCCGCGCCGTTCGGGCCGATCAGCGCGTGGCGCTCGCCGTGCCGGATCGTCAGATCGACGCCGACGAGCACCGGCGTCGCGCCGAACGATTTGCCGACGTTCGTCACGCGCAGCGCGGGCGGCGAGGTCGCGGCCCGCACGCTCGCGCGGTCGAGGCTTCCCGCGATGATGCCAGGCTCCGCCGGCGTAACGAACGACGTGGCGTCGTCGGACACGTTCGCGCGATCACGCGCGCTCGCCGAGCTAACCACGTCGCTCGCGTCACGCACATCGGATGCGTCGGCGACATCGACATCCGCCTCATTCGATCGATGTACGCCGCCCCGCCGCCGCGCCGCCTGCGCGAGTCCCGCGCCGATCGCCGCGGCGGCTGCCGCGATGCCCCAACCGAACGGCGCGCCGGCATCGAACCGCCAAAGTCCGATGACCGCGCGCCGCCCTTCGTCCTGCGCGAACCGCAGCGCATACGCGAGCTCGACGACGAACACGATCGCGACGCCCAGCGCGATCGCCGCGCCCGCGCCGAGCAGTTCGCGCCGCCAGTCGACGCGCGCGCCGCCCTGCCGCCGCGCATCGCGCCGCGCGCGCCACCCGCCGCTCACGCCGCCCGGCGCCGCCAGCACGACGGCGACGAACAACACGCCCAGATACAGCAGCCACGCGCGCGACACGCTCGCGACAAACACGCTGAAGAACGTCAGCAGCGCCGCGCCGACGACGGGCCCGAAGAACCCCGTCGCGCCGCCGATCACGGTCGCGAACAGCACGGCGCCCGAGCGCAGCATCCCGACGCTCTCCGACGTTGCGACCTCGACGTCGATCAGCGTGAGCGCGCCCGACACGCCCGCAAAAAACGCCGCCGCGACCGCCATCGCGCAGCGCACGCGGCGCGGATCGGTGCCGAGCGTGGCGACGCGCGCCGGGTTGTCGCGGACCGCGTTCGCGAGCCGCGCGAACGGCGTGCGCGCGAGCGCGCGCATCGCGGCCGCCGCGCCGATGCACCAGAGCGCGATCAGCGCATACGCGTGCATCGGCCGCGCGAAATGCCACGCGCCGAGCGCGGGGCCGCTCGCCCGGTCGATCGACACGCCTCCCGCACCGCCGAACCAGCCGGGCACGCTCCACGCGGCCGCGGCGACGAGTTCGCCAAGCCCGAGCGTGATCATCGCGAACGCGGTGCCCGCGCGCCGCGTCGCGATGAAGCCGAACACCACGCCGAAGCCCGCGCCCGCTACGCCGCCCGCGAGCGGCACGAGCGGCAGCGGCAAGCCATAGCGATTGAACACGTGCGCGGCGGCGAACGCGCCGAGCCCCGCGAACGCCGCGTGCCCGAACGACAGCAGCCCGGTCGTGCCGAGCAGCAGGTTGTACGACAGCGCGAGCACGATCAGCGCGGCCGTCTGCGCGAGATAGCCGAGCATCCAGCCGCGCGGCCACACGAGCGCGGGCACGGCGAGGAGCGCGATCAGCGCGAACCACGGCCACGCGTGCGACAGGCGGCTTCGCACGGTCGCGCTAGACATCGGCTCGCTCGCCGAACAGGCCGCGCGCGCGGCAAGCGAGCACCGCGACGAGCAGCAGATACGGAATCAGCGGCGCGAGCTGCGCGACCGTCAGCGCGCGCCACGCGTCGGGCAGCGCGATGCCGGCCCACTCGGCGGCGGCGCCGAGCGACGCGCTGCTCGCCGTCGCGAACGTCTGCGCACAGCCGACGACGAGCGATGCGGCGAGCGCGCCCGCGAGCGAGCCGAGCCCGCCGATCACGATCACCGCGAACACGACCGAGCCGAGCGTCTCCGCCATTGCGGGCTCGATCACCGCGAGCGGCGCGCCGATCACGCCCGCCAGCGCGGCGAGCGCGGTGCCTGCGGAGAACACGAGCGTCATCACGCGCGGCACGTCGTGGCCGAGCGCCTCGACGGCCGCGCGATGCGTGAGCGCCGCGCGCACGACGAGCCCCGTCTGCGACACGCGCAGCGCCGCCCACGACACGCCGAGCATCGCGACCGACACGGCCATCATGAACACGCGATACCGCGAAAAGGCGGCGCCGTAGATGGTAAACGCGGCGCCGTCGAGCGCGGCCGGCACGGGCGCGGCGAGCGGCGCGAGCCCCCACGCGAGCTTCACGCCTTCGGCGATCAGATACGCGAGCCCGAACGTCAGCAGCAATTCGTCGAGATGGCCGCTCGCCCTCACCCTCACGCGCCGCAGCAGCATGCGCTCGCACAGCGCGCCGAACGCGCCGACGACGAACGGCGCGACGGCGAGCGCGAGCCAGAAATTCGTGTGCGCGGCAATCGCAAAGCCGACGTAGGCGCCCAGCATGTAAAAGCTCGCATGCGCGAAATTCAGCACGCCCAGCATGCTGAAGATCAGCGTGAGCCCCGCGCACAGCATGAACAGCAGCAGCCCGTAGCTCAGGCCGTTCAGCAGATTGATGACGATCGACTGCACCGCGTCAGGCCGCCTCCACGGCGAGCGGCTCGAGCGCGGCGCGCAGCGGTTCAGGCAGCGGCACCGGACGGCGCGTCGCGCGATCGACGTACACGTGCACGAAATGGCCTTGCGCGGCGGCCGACGTCTCGCCGTCCGCGAAGAGGCCGATCGCGTAGCGCACGCTCGACGCGCCGAGCCGCGCGACCCGCAGCCCCGCTTCGACGCGCTGCGGAAACACGAGCGGCGCGAAGTAGTTGCACTGCGTCTCGACGACGAGGCCGATCGTCTCGCCGTGCTCGACGTCGAGCACGCCGCGGCGGATCAGGTATTCGTTGACGACCGTGTCGAAGTAGCTGTAGTAGACGACGTTGTTGACGTGCCCATAGACATCGTTGTCCATCCAGCGCGTCGTGATCGGCAGGAAGTGGCGGTAGGCGCTGCGCGGCAGCGGAACGGGTTTGGCGGCGGACATGTCGGCGCGAGGCGAAAAGGCGGTTGCTCGGTGGTTACTGAATGGTTGCTCGGCGGTTGCTCGGCGGTTGCTCGATGTGGATTGCATGGTCGAATGCCGGCGATGCGTTGCGCGACGAACCGCGCCGCGCCGTCAGAGCGATTCGACGAGCATGCGCCGGTAATCGTCGGCCGACGCGACGCGCGGATTCGTCTTGTGGCAGTGATCGACGAGCGCGCCCTCGATCACGTGATCGAACGCGCTTTCGTCGACGCCCATCTGCCTCAGCCCCGTCGGCAGGCCGAGGCGCGCGGTCATGTCGTGCAGCGCCTGCGGCAGGTCCGCGCCGTCGGGCAGGTTCATCACGCGGCGCATCCGCGCATAGCGGCGCTCGGCGACGACGGTCGGCGCGCGCTCGTTGAAGCGCAGCACGGCGGGCAGCACGACCGCGTTCAGCGTGCCGTGATGCAGCGACGTCCTGCCGTTCACCTTCACGCCGCCCAGCGGATGCGACAGCGAATGCACGCAGCCGAGCCCCTTCTGGAACGCCAGCGCGCCTTGCATCGACGCGCTCATCATCGCGAGACGCGCGGCGCGGTCGCCGCCGTCGTGCGTCGCGCGCGCGATGTGCGCCCATGCGCGTTCGAGGCCGTCAAGCGCGATGCCGTCGGCGGGCGGATTGAACGCCGGCGCGAGGAACGTCTCGATGCAGTGCGCGATCGCGTCCATGCCGGTCGCGGCCGTGAGCCCGGGCGGCAGGCCGAGCGTCAGCGCCGGATCGCAGATCGCCGCCTTCGGCAGCAGATGCCACGAATGAAAGCCGAGCTTGCGGCCGTCTTTCAGGATCAGGATCGCGCCGCGCGCGACCTCGCTGCCCGTGCCCGACGTCGTCGGCACCGCGACGAGCGGCGCGACGGCCGCGGTGATCCTGTCGCTGCCGCCTTCGATCGTCGCATATTGCGTGAGCGGCAGCGGATGCGTCGCCGCGATCGCGACGCCCTTCGCGAGATCGATCGCCGAGCCGCCGCCGACCGCGATGAGCCCGTCGCAACCGTCGTCGCGATAGCGCTGCGCGGCGGCGAGCACGGCCGCCTCGGTCGGATTCGACGGCGTGTCGTCGAATACCGGCAGCGCGCCGAAGCCGAGCGCGTCGAGCGTGCGATCGACGAGCCCCGCCGCCGCGACGCCCTTGTCGGTCACGACGAGCGGGCGCGTGATGCCGCTCCGCGCGCATTCGGCCGAGAGCATCGCGAGCGCGTCGTCGCCGAGATGGATGTGCGTCAGGTAATAGATGTAGGCCACGGGAAGTCTCCTCCGATCGTGCTCGTTCGAATCGTCAGGCGGCGCGCGAACGCGGGGCCGACACGCCGCCCGACGCTGGACAAGCAGCCGCCGTCCGGGCGAACATGCGACGCCGGGCGCGGCGCACGGGTATTTTCACATTGACGAGGAAACATCATGGCAGATCCGCAGCTCATCACGACCGCTTTCGACATTCCGGGCTACCGGATCGAACGCTCGCTCGGCGTCGCGCGCGGCATCGTCGTGCGTTCGCGGTCGATCGTCGGCACGTTCGGCGCATCGATTCAAACGCTGTTCGGCGGCAACATCTCGCTCTACACGTCACTGTGCGAGCGGGCGCGGCAGGATGCTTACGAGCGGATGGTCGAACAGGCGAGGCAGATGGGCGGCAACGCGATCATCGGGATGCGCTACGACGCGACCGAGATCGCATCGGGCGTGACCGAAGTGCTGTGCTACGGCACCGCGGCGCAGGCGGTGCGCGCCGGCTGACGCCGCCGCAGGCGGGCCGCGCCGGCGCGGCCCGCTGCTTCCGTTCCCTACTGACCGGGGAAGTCGACGAATTCGAAGTCTAGGCTGCGTGCGCGCATCCAGTCGGCGAGCGCCTGGCCCGTGCCGGCGCGCCACGGGCGCAGCCTCGGCGGATCGACGAGCCGGTATTCGAGCAGTTCCGGCGAGAGGCGAATCGTCCCGTTCGCGCGGACGTGATACGCGATGATCAATTCGTTCTTGCGGATGAATTCGTAGACGCCGACGAGCTTCACCGATTCGGCGTCGAGCGCCGTCTCCTCGCGCACTTCGCGGGCGATCCCCGCCTCGGGCGTTTCGCCGTGTTCGAGAAAGCCGGTGATGAGCGCGAACACGCCTTCGGGCCACGCGGCGTTGCGCGCGAGGAGGATCTTGCCTTCGTACTCGACGATCGCGGCGACGACGGGGATCGGGTTGTTCCAATGGACGTAGCCGCAGGTTGCGTCGGGGCACGCGCGGCGCGCGCGGCCGCCCTGCTCGGCGGAATCGGCGCGCTCGGCGAGCGCGCGCGCGCAGCGTGGACAGAATTGGTAGTCTGCGGTGGTCATCGTTGGAGAGGTGCGCGATTCTGCTCGGCTTCGTCGGCCTCGACCGAGCCGCGGCCGGCTCGGTGCGGGGAGCTCCCATTCTAGCGACTTTGGGTCGCACCGAGACACCACGCGATCGATGAATGATTCGAATTGCATTGGCCACGCGCCGCGTTCGCCGATTTGGCACGACACGCCTCTCATCCACCCGACATGCCGGTTTTGATTGCCATTCTTATTAAAGCTGGCCTGTATTCGGACCGGCTTTATACAAATGCATTTCATCCGGCAATCGCATCCGTCACGCAATTTCCCGGGCCACCGCGTTTTTTCGTGAGGAACCGCGATTTATCCGATCTTCATTCGACGGCCATCGACAGCGCGCAGCAAACCTTTTGACAGTTCGCCAAGCCGCTTTCTGAAGAATCAAGTGAAGCGTTATTTCAATCGTGTTTCGTGTTTTGCTTCTCGGCAAATACGGCCGCTTCTCGAACCGCCTCAAACGATCTCGATTGTCGGCGATCCGGGCGACGATGTGTTCGGACCGCACGTGGCCGGCAGCCGCATTCCGCCCCACGGGCTTTCAGGATCCGCGCGTCGACTCCCGTTCGTCGCTCCGACGATCCGACTGCGAACCTCACCTCATCTTCACCGAAACAAACCGCCGCTCATTCCCCCGCTGAATCAGCACCGCCACCACCTTCCCCGCCTTCGCCTCCAACGCCGGCACCATGTCCGGCGTCTCGATCAGCGTGTCGTTGAACTCCAGCACGACGTCGCCCGGCTGGATGCCCGCGTTTGCCGCCGGCCCGCGCACCGCGTCGACCACCATGCCGACCGGCAGCCCGGTCGAACGGCGCTCGTCGTCCGTCAGCGGATGCATCGTCAGACCCAGGCGGTCCGCGCCGCCGACTTCGCTCCGACCGACGCTCGCACTCCCCGACGGCGTCCCGGCCGACGTTCCCGTGGCCGCGCCCGGCCCGAGCATCAACGTCATCGGCGCCCGGTTGCGAAGCAGCGTGAGCATCGTGTTCGTCCCGGGCGGCAACGCAGCTACGTCGCCGGCGAGCTCGGCCGAGCGGCCGATCGGCTTGTCGCCGATCCGCACGATCACGTCGCCCGGCTTCAGGCCGATTGCGGCGGCGGGCGATCCCGGCTCGACCGCGTTGACGAGCGCGCCCGCCGACCGCGGCAAACCGAACGCGGCCGCGAGCCCCGGCCCGACATCCTGTACGTCGACGCCCAGCCCGCCCGGCGCCGCCGTGCGCTGCGCCTGTTGCGCCTGTTGCGCCTGTTGCTGCGCTTGCTGCCGCGTTTGTTGTTGTGCCTGCAGCACCTGCGTGCGCACCTTCGCCGCCAGATTGATCGGGATCGCAAAAGTCACGCTCGGATAACGGTCGCCGCCCGCATAGATCTGCACGTCGATGCCGATCACCTCGCCCGCGCGGTTGAATACCGGGCCGCCCGAGTTATCGAGATTGCCGGTTACGTCGGTCTGGAAGAATGCGAAGCTGCCGCCGTCCGGCAGCGTCCGCGATGTCGCGCTGACGATGCCCGTCGTCACCGTGTTCGCCGCGCCGTCGGGCGTGCCGATCGTCAGCACCGGCTCGCCGACGCGCACCCGCGACGAGTCGCCGAGCCTCACCGTCGGCAGCTTCGTCGCATCGACCTGAAGGACGGCGACGTCGCTCTGATCGTCGACCGCCAACACCCGCGCCTTGAACTCGCGTCGATCGATCAGCCGGACCGTCACCTCGGAGGCCTGGCCGACCACGTAGGCGGTGGTCAGGATGAGGCCGTCGGCGCTGACGATGAAACCGGATCCGGCGCCCGCCATCGCGCGCGGCGCGTTGTCCTGTGATGTCGGCGGCTGCGGCACGCCCAGCTTGAAGTACGCGGAGAACGGATCGTCGGGATCGAGGGCCTCGAGACCGGATGCCGACATTTGCGGCTCCGGCGCGGCCACGCTGACGTTCACGACGGCGGGCCCGTATCGCTCGACGAGCGTGGGGAAATCGACCGGCCCTGCCGGACCGATCTGTGCGATTCGCTTCGCCTTCAAAGGCTGCGGCAGGGTGCCTGCCGCGGTCGCCGTCGGCTGCAGGCAAGCATAGCCAGCAAGCACCACCCCGATCGCTACAGCGCGAACCCAGGCGCGGCCAAGTGTTTGACGAGACACAGTGCACCTCCAAGGCAGTCGTTACGCCAGGGGCCCATTGCGCGGCGCGCAAAGGACTAGCAAGCACTGATGAATCGATTATTGCATAGCGGCCGACGGCCGTGAGTCCGTGCTTCCACAAAATCTGCAACGGGCCGCTACTCGCGACGAGCGCTCGTCAGACGCTCGCCGAGCATGCATGAATGCGCGGCGAGCGCGGCGCGAACCTTCGAAAGGAGCCGCGAGTCTGTGCACGCCGGATGACGTGAATCGCGGCGGCGATTTGGCTCGGTCGGCGCTCGCCCGATCGATGCGGAACGCGTGCCGAACGGCAATACGGATTCGCCGTGAACTGGATCCGAATAAGAAAGGGGAAAAGCGGCGGCCAGCGCCGGCGACCGCGCACCCGATGCGGAAAAGAAAATCGGCGGCAGCGCGAGCGAAGCATCGTCTCGCCGGGCGCGGAGCACGACGCGTGCCGGCCGCATCGGCTCGACTCACACGCTCGAAACGCCCGCAACCGCTTCGCCCGGCGCGACCGGTCGAGCGCTCAAGCAACACGGCGGCCGTGTTTCGCCGCACGCGTCGCGTGCAACGCGACGGCCGCGAACCCCGCCGCCCCGACGGCCAACACGGCCGACGCGAGCCACAGCGCCGGCGAAAACGAGCCGGCATGCGCGGCGAGCGGCGCGGCCGCCAGCGGCCCGGCGATCTGGCCGACGCCGTAGGACGCGGTCGCATAGCCCATCAGGCCCGCCGCGCGTTCGCCGCGCAGGCGGCGCGCTTCGCGCATCGCGAACAGCGTGATCGCGGTGAACGGCAAGCCGACGAGCGCGCTGCCGAGCGCAAATCCGGGCGCCGTCGGCCAGACGATGCCGAGCGCGACACCGGCCGCCTGCACCGCGCAGCAGACCGCGAGCAACAGCCGGCTGTCCCAGCGGCTCGGCAGCCTCGCGCCGAGCAGCGCGCCGACGATCAGCGCCGCGCCGAACATCGGCCAGAACAGATCGGGCCACGGCGAGCGCGCGGGCAGCGCGGCGCGGGCGATCACGGGCAGGAACGTCGCCGTGATGATGTAGCCGAAGCCGGGCAGCCCGTAGAGGAGCACGAGCCAGAACGCGTCGCGCCGGGCGGCGGCCGGCGATGCGTTCGGCGTGCTCCCGGTCGATGCCGCAACCGCTTCACGCGGGCGGGCGACGTTCGCGGACGTGAAATTTTTCGCGGATATGGCTGTCGCGGCGTTGGTCGCGTTGGTCGCGTTGGTCGCGTTGGTCGCGTTGGTCGCGTTGGTCGCGTTGGTCGCGTTGGTCGCGTTGGTCGCGTTGGTCGCGTTGGTCGCGTTGGTCGCGTTGGTCGCGCTGGTCGCGCTGGTCGCGCCGGCCAACCCGATCGCGCGCCCCGTCTCGGCCCGGCCGCTCGCATCTGCCGCGCCGGCTCCGTCGCCGCCATTCTCCGTGCCGTTGCAAGAATGTTCGCCGCCCGCGTCGCGCACCGGCTCGCGCGCCGTCATCCCGAACGCGCGCCACACCACCGCCGACAACACCGCCGACGCCGCCGCGAACCCAATCCATCCGAGCGCCGCGCGCTGCCCCGCCAACGCGGAGCCGATCAGCCCGGTCACGACGATCCCGACCCCCGGCCCGGTGAAGATCACGCCGCCCCACGCAAGCGCGCCTCGCTCGGCGACACGCCGCAGCCCCCACTGCGACGCGAACACGAACGTCCATGCGCTGACCGCGCCGCCGACGAAGCGCACGAGCGCCCACACCCAGAACGGGCTCGCGATGCCCATCGCGAGTGTCAGCGCGACCGTCGCCGCGAGCCCGTAGCGCACCATCCGCGCAGGATCGACGGCGATGCGCGCACAGGTCATTGCGCCGACGAAGTAGCCGGCGTAGTTCGCGGATGCGAGCCAGCCGCCGTGCCGGATGTCGAGCTCGCCGCCCGCGAGCATCAGCGGCAGCAGCGGCGTGAATGCGAAGCGCCCGACGCCGAGCGCGACAGCGAGCGCCGCCGCGCACGCGAGCGCCGCATCGCGCGCCGCATGCTCGCCGGACGACACGTAAGGCGGCGCGCCGGCTTCGCCGCGGGAAGAAGAAAGTGAGCTCATCGGATTCAGGGGCGATCGGATTCAGGGGCGAAGCGGCCGACTCGAAGGGTCGGCAGCGTCGCGGCAAAGCCAAAGTCGACTCGATGCTAGCTTGACCAATCATTCTCGAAAAATGAATAATTCAGATTCGATCCATCCCATGGAGAGAATCATGGATCTGGCGGCGCTGGCGATCTTTCGCGCGGTCGTGCGCGAGAACGGCGTGACGCGTGCGGCCGCGAAGCTCAATCGCGTGCAATCGAACGTCACGACCCGCATCAAGCAACTAGAGGAACAGCTCGGCGCACCGCTTTTCGTGCGCGACGGCCGCCGGCTCGTGCTGACGCCCGCCGGCGAGACGCTGTTGCCGTACGCGGAGCGCCTGCTCGCGCTCGCCGACGAGGCGCGCCATGCCGTCCGCGAGAACCGGCCGCGCGGCCGGTTGCGGCTCGGCGCGATGGAGAGCACCGCGGCGAGCCGGCTGCCCGCGCTTCTCGCCCGCTATCACCAGGCGTGGCCCGAAGTCACACTCGAACTCGTCACCGGCACGACCGGCGAGCTGATCCACCGGGTGCGCGAATTCGAGCTCGATGCCGCGCTGGTCGCGACGCCGGCCGGCTCCGAGGCGCTCGGCGAGCCGTTCGAGACCGCGCCCGCATTCACCGAAGAACTCGTGCTGCTGACGCCGCGCGGCCATCCACGCGTGCGCACGCCGCGCGACATACTGCTGCCGACGCTCGTCGCGTTCGAGCGCGGCTGCGCGTATCGCGGCTGCGTCGAGCGCTGGTACGCCGCATACGGGCTGAAGCCCGGGCGCGTGCTCGAGCTCGGCTCGTATCACGCGATCGTCGCGTGCGTCGCGGCGGGCGCGGGCGTCGCGGTCGCACCGCGCTCGGTGCTCGCGGTCCAGCGCGAGCCGGACAGCCTCGGCGTGCACGCGCTCTCGGACTTCGCGCCGATCGACACGATGCTGGTCTGGCGCCAGGGACATTTGTCGGCGGCGCTCGCCGCACTGCGCGATGCGTTGCGAGACGCCGCCGCCGCGGCGAGCGCGACCGACGTCGCGGCAGACGAAGCCGCGAAAGCCTCGCGCCGGCGCACGCGCCGCGGCACGGCGGACGAGACGCTGCCGGCCTGACGAGGTCGACGCACGGGCGCGGCGTGACGCGCCATGGCAAGGCGTGGCGATGCAAAACACTGCCGCCGCGAACATCGTCGCCCCAAAAGAAAACGGTCCAACCGGCGCAAGCCGATTGGACCGTCTCTGTCATTCGATCATCTGGTCTTTGCCGCGGTGATCGCGGACGATAGAGGCGACCGCCCCGGCGACCACCGCAAGCGAGCCGAACATACCGGCCTTCGTGCCGCACGGACGCCGCCACCCACGACACTGTGCGCCGGCCGCGTCACGCACCTCCGCCGCAAAGACAGCGCGCCGAGCCTCGACGCGCCGCCCGGCCGCGCGTTACGGCCGCGTTACAGCCGCGCTTCGACCCAGCCCTTCACGCCCGCCAGCGCCGCCGGCAAGTTCGCCGGCTCGGTGCCGCCCGCCTGCGCCATGTCCGGCCGGCCGCCGCCCTTGCCGCCCACCTGTTGCGCGACGAAGTTGACGAGCTCGCCCGCCTTCACCTTCTTGCTCGCGTCGGCGGTCACGCCGGCGATCAGGCTCACCTTGCCGCCGTCGACCGCCGCGAGCACGATCGCCGCATTCTTCAGCTTGTCCTTCAGCTTGTCGACGGTCTCACGCAACGTCTTCGCGTCCGCGCCGTCGAGCGTCGCCGCGAGCACGTGCACGCCGCCCACTTCGACCGCCTGCAGCGCGAGCTCGTCGCCCTGGCTCGACGCGAGCTTCGATTTCAACGCGGCGAGTTCCTTCTCGAGCGACTTCACCTGGTCCTGCACCTGGCCGATCCGCTGGATCAGCTCGGACGGCTGCGCCTTCAGCGCGGCCGCCGCGGCGTTCACGCGCGCATCGAGCGCCTGCACGTAGCGCACCGCGTTGTCGCCCGTGATCGCCTCGACGCGGCGGATGCCCGCCGCGACGCCGCCTTCCGCGACGATCTTGAAGAGGCCGATGTCGCCCGTGCGATGCACGTGCGTGCCGCCGCACAGCTCGCGCGAAAAGCCGAGATCGAGCACGCGCACTTCGTCGCCGTACTTCTCGCCGAAGAGCGCCATCGCGCCGCCCTTCACCGCTTCGTCGTACGGCATCACGCGCACGATGCCGGGCGCGTTCGCGAGCACCTGCTCGTTGACGATGGCTTCGACGCGGCGGATTTCGTCATCCGTCAGCGGCGCGTTGTGCGCGAAGTCGAAGCGGGTCTTGTCCGCGTCGACGAGCGAACCCTTTTGCTGCACGTGCGAGCCGAGCACGTCGCGCAGCGCCTTGTGCATCAGGTGCGTCGCCGAGTGGTTGCGGGCGGTGCGCGCGCGGCGCTCGGCATCGATTTCCGCGCGGACCACGTCGCCGATCTTGAGCGCGCCCTGCTCGAGCGCGCCGTGGTGGCCGATCACGTCGGCCTGGACCTTCAGCGTGTCGGCGACCGCAAAGCGCGTGACCGCGTTCGCGAGCACGCCCTGGTCGCCGACCTGGCCGCCCGATTCCGCATAGAACGGCGTGTGGTCGAGCACGACGACCGCGCTCCGGCCCGCCTTCACTTCGTTGACTGACGAACCGTCGACGTACAGCGCGACGACCTTCGCGTCGTCGAACGCGATTTCCTCGTAGCCGTGGAACGTCGTCTTCGCGCCCGAGTAGTCGAGGCCCTGCGTCGCCTTGAACTTGCCGGCCGCGCGCGCCTGCTCGCGCTGGCGCGCCATCGCGTCGTCAAACGCCGGCTCGTCGACCGTCACGCCGCGCTCGCGGCACACGTCGGCCGTCAGGTCGAGCGGGAAGCCGTAGGTGTCGTGCAGCTTGAACGCGAGTTCGCCGTCGAGCGTCTTGCCGCCGGTTTTGCCACCTGCGGCGTCGAGCTCGCCGAGCGCGGCCTCGAGGATCGACATCCCGTGCTCGATCGTCTCGAAGAAGCGCTCTTCTTCCTGGCGCAGCACGTCGGTCACGCGCTGCTCGGCTTCCTTCAGCTCCGGATACGCTTCGCCCATTTCCGCGACGAGGTCGGCCACCAGTTTGTGGAAGAACGATTCCTTGCGGCCGAGCTTGTAGCCGTGGCGGATCGCGCGGCGCACGATCCGGCGCAGCACGTAGCCGCGGCCCTCGTTGCCGGGGATCACGCCGTCGACGATCAGGAACGAGCACGCGCGGATGTGATCGGCGATCACCTTCAGCGAGTTGTTCGTCAGGTCGCTGATGCCAGTCTCGCGCGCGGCGGCCTTGATGAGATTCTGGAACAGATCGATCTCGTAGTTGCTGTGCACGTGCTGCAGCACGGCCGCGATCCGCTCGAGGCCCATGCCGGTGTCGACGCAAGGCTTCGGCAGACGCGTCATGTTGCCTTGCGCGTCGCGGTTGAACTGCATGAACACGAGGTTCCAGATCTCGATGTAGCGGTCGCCGTCTTCTTCCGGCGATCCCGGCGGGCCGCCCCACACGTCCGGGCCGTGATCGTAGAAGATTTCCGAGCACGGGCCGCACGGGCCCGTGTCGCCCATCTGCCAGAAGTTGTCCGACGCGTAGCGCGCGCCCTTGTTGTCGCCGATCCGGATGATCCGCTCGGCCGGCACGCCGACTTCCTTCGCCCAGATGTCGTACGCCTCGTCGTCGTCGTGATAGACGGTGACCCAGAGCTTGTCGGCGGGCAGCTGGTAGACGGCCGTCAGCAGTTCCCACGCGTAGTGGATCGCGTCGTGCTTGAAGTAGTCGCCGAACGAGAAGTTGCCGAGCATCTCGAAGAACGTGTGGTGGCGCGCGGTGTAGCCGACGTTCTCGAGGTCGTTGTGCTTGCCGCCCGCGCGCACGCTGCGCTGCGAGGTGGTCGCGCGGGAGTACGGGCGCGTCTCGGCGCCGAGGAACACGTCCTTGAACTGCACCATCCCCGAATTGGTGAAGAGCAGCGTGGGGTCGTTTCCGGGCACGAGGCTCGACGAGCGAACGATCGTGTGGCCCTTCGATTCGAAGAACTTGAGGAATTTCTCGCGGATTTCGGCGGCTTTCATAGCGTGCGGGGACGGTCAGGCCAAAACTGGGTTGAGCGCCGGCCGTTCCGGTGGGCGGACGGCGGCGCGTTTCTGAAACGATCGATTATACGGGATAGATCCCGGCTCGCGGCCGGCGGGCGTTCCGGGCGGACGCGGCGCGGTTTGGGGGAGCGTTCGGCAACGCATTCGGCGGCGCATTCGGGGGATCGTTCGGGGGATCGTTCGGGGGAAGCGTCCGAGGAATACACGAAGAACGTCCGGGCGACAGACTTGTCCGTGGCGCGGCGAACACGGGCGGACTGCGGCGAACGACCGCTCGCGATGTACCCATGCGCCAGCCGATTCACACAGGAAGGAACGCGCCGAAGCCGCGCGGAAACGACGCCCGAGCCGTTCCGGAACCACGACGGAGCCTCTCGGAGCCTATTTGGAGCCTCCTTGGCGCTTCGCTGAAGCCTCGCTGGAGACTCTCGTAGGAGCCTCGTAGGTTGCACGTTAGAGCCTCGTTGGAACCGCACTCGCCCTCCGCCGCGTATCACGCGTCGAGCTCGCCGCATCGCCCGCCATCGCCGCACCCAAGCGCAGCCGAGCCGCCTGCGCTGCCCCGCCTTCGCGACAGCCGTGCACGAATCGCTTTAAGATGCGGCGGGAGACGACCAACCGGCCACGCACCCGCGCGGCCGCGCCACGACCGGCGCGACGCCGCCCGGCGCACGCCGGCCGACAGAGCAGCCAACAGAGGAGACTGATCGAAGATGGGAGCCCTCAGCCATATCCGCGTCCTGGACCTGAGCCGCGTGCTCGCGGGCCCGTGGTGCGCGCAGACGCTCGCCGATCTCGGCGCCGACGTGATCAAGGTCGAGCGCCCGGACGTCGGCGACGACACCCGGCACTGGGGCCCGCCGTACCTGAAGACGCCGGACGGCGCCGACACCCGCGAAGCCGCGTACTACCTCGCCGCGAACCGCAACAAGCGCTCGGTGACGATCGACATCGCGACGCCCGAAGGCCAGCGGATCGTCCGCGAGCTCGCCGCGCAGTGCGACGTCGTGCTCGAGAACTACAAGGTCGGCCAGCTCGCGAAGTACGGGCTCGACCATGCGTCGCTGAAAGCCGTGAAGCCCGACCTCGTCTACTGCTCGGTGACGGGCTTCGGCCAGACGGGCCCGTACGCGCACCGCGCGGGCTACGACTTCATCATCCAGGGGATGGGCGGCTTCATGAGCATCACGGGCGAGCGCGACGGCCTGCCGGGCGGCGGCCCGCAGAAGGCCGGCGTCGCGATCGCCGATCTCGCGACGGGCCTCTATTCGACGATCGCGATCCTCGCCGCGCTCGCGCACCGCGACCGCACGGGCGAAGGCCAGCACATCGACATGGCGCTCCTCGACGTGCAGGTCGCGCTCCTCGCGAACATGAACACGAATTTCCTCGCGAGCGGCAAGCCGCCCGTGCGCTGGGGCAACGCGCATGCGAACATCGTGCCGTACCAGACGTTCGAGACGAGCGACGGGTGGATCATCGTCGCGGTCGGCAACGACGGGCAGTTCCGCAAGTTCGTCGAGGCGGGCGGACGCGCGGCGCTCGCCGACGACGAGCGCTTCGCGACGAACCCGGCGCGCGTGCGCCACCGCGACACGCTCGTGCCGATCATTGCCGAGATGACGAAGACGCGCACGAAGCGCGAATGGCTCGACGCGCTCGAGGCGGTCGGCGTGCCGTGCGGACCGATCAACGACCTCGCCGAGGTGTTCGACGACGAGCAGGTGCGCGCGCGCGGCATGCAGGTCGAACTGCCGCATCCGAGCGGCGCGAACGTGAAGCTCGTGCGCAACCCGATCCGGATGAGCGAGACGCCGCCCGACGCGCGCACTGCGCCGCCTCTCCTCGGCGAGCACACGGACACGGTGCTGCGCGACATGCTCGGCTACGGCGACACGGCGATCGCGGCGCTCCGGGACAAGCGCGTCGTGTGAGCGCGGCTGGCGGGCGCGCGGCGTCGGATCGCGTGCCCGCGTTCTTTCTCGCGAGCGGCCCGTGTGGGCCGCTTCGCTTCTTCGGCTCCACGCCAATTCGAGCTTCCGAACTAGCGAACTTTCGAGACTTCGGAACTTCGGAACTTCGCACTTCGCACTTCGCACTTCGCACTTCGCACTTCGCACTTCGCACTTCGCACTTCGCACTTCGCACTTCGCACTTCGCACTTCGCACTTCGCACTTCGCACTTCGCACTTCGCACTTCGCACTTCGGCACTTCGGCACTTCGGCACTTCGGCACTTCGGCACTTCGGCACTTCGGCACTTCGGCACTCCAGGACCTCGCGACTTCGATCATTCGCCCCTCGCGCGCAGCACGCCGGGCGAGCACGCGACGACATCGCCCCGTCATAACCGAACGGTACAAAGCGGGCTCTCCCGCTTTCTCCGTCGAGGTTCCGCATGTCGTCGCGCCGCAAGTTCCTGCTCTCCACGTCCACCGCCGCCACGCTGCCGCTCGTCAGCGCGGTCCTGAGCGCGTGCAACGACAGCATCGCCGAACCCGCGATCAGCGATGCCGAACTCGCGCGCCAGATGGTCGGCAAGCTGACGGCCGGGCTGAACGACGCGTCGACCGCCGCGACGATCGAGCCGTACCTGATGGACGTCGGCTTCACGTGGGATCTGCCGACGATCGCCGCCGCGCAGATCGACCGCATCGTCGCGTACAGCTTCGGCAACCGCCCGAACGCGGCGAGCGGCAACACGCCGACGAACGGTGCGAACCAGACCGCGCTGCCCGATCCCGGCCCCGTCAACGAGGCGCTCGCGGATGCGATCTTCAGGATCCGTCAATCGAAGTCCGTCAAGGTCTACGCGCAGTGGGAAATCGCGCGCTTTCTCACGTCGAAGTACCAGATGACCGATGTCCATTCGATCGAGCCCGTCGTCGCCGCGGACGGCTCGATCACGTACCTGAGCACCGACGGCGTCGCAGCCGCGATCGCCGCGCTGGAAGGCGGTGGCGCGGCGATGGGCAACGTCGCGGTCGTCGGCCATCGCGATCATGCGAAGCGCTGCATCCAGACGTCACGGGCGCGCGGGATGAAGGCGGCCGCGGTCGCGGAGGTCGCGCTGCCGACGCTGTACGACCCGCAGTCCGGCCAGGCATGGACGCGCCGCCGCGACCTGTACCTCGTCCACGACATGTACGCGCAGCTCGCGGCGCTGCGCGCGAACCTGATCGCGGCCGCCTATCCGAACGGCTGATTCGGCAGCGATCGCACGTTGGACGTTGGACGTTGGACGTTGGACGTTGGACGTTGGACGTTGGACGTTGGACGTTGGACGTTGGACGTTGGACGTTGGACGTTGGACGTTGGACGTTGGACGTTGGACGTTGGCACGAAAACGAGAAAAGGGGAAAGCACGAAAGCGGCACGAATGCTCGATGTACGACATCGACCGTCAACCGCGGCACGAAACGGCAGCGCCACGCCCGCGGACGCCCGGAACGAAGGATCTCAAAGACCGCTCGACGAAGCCGCCGACCGCGAGCCCTCCCGAGCGCGAAGGCCCGACGAAAGCCGGCCCCCAAAACGAAACGGGCGCGCCGATGGCGCGCCCTTTGGCTCGACCGTTGCGGCGAACCTGCGTCAGCATTCCTGCGATCGGAATGACGGGAACGACGGCAACCACGAAAACGGCGAAGCCGACTCGCCGATCCGGCATGCGGCGCCGCCCCCCGGCGGCCGCGTGCGATACCGGCCGTCGGCACGGACGAAACGCCGCGCGTTCGGCCGCCGCGCCGCTTAGCGCACGCCGGCGCCGACGAGGCCGCCGGCCGCCGCGCCCGCGACCGTACCAATCGGGCCGCCCGTGATCAGGTAGCCGAGCGCGCCGCCCGCCGCCGCGCCGATGCCGGCGTTGCGCTGCGTGTGGGTCATCGCGCACGCGCTGAGGCTGGCGAGCACCACGGCGATGACGGTGGTGCGAACGAGAAAGCGGGCCTTCTTCATCATGATGCTGTCTTCGAAAGCGTTGCCGCGCATGGCACGGCGCGGCGGCATGAAACCTAGTGAACGCATCTTATGAAAGCCGAATCCGGCCCGCAAAGCGATTTACCTCCTGTTACAGCGGCAACACATGCGCACAAATGCCGGAAAACGCGTCGCGCCGCCCGCTGCAAGGGGCCGCGCTCCTCACGACGGTCGTCCGTCAGGTAGAATTGACAAGTTCGAGCGACGCAGCACGCGTCCTCTCCCCTTTTCTTCCCTGTCCCGCATGAGCACCGAACGCAACGACGCCACCGCGCCATCCAATTTCATCCGCAACATCATCGACGACGACAACCGCACGAGCAAATGGAGCGGCCGCGTCGAGACGCGCTTTCCGCCCGAGCCGAACGGCTATCTGCACATCGGCCACGCGAAGAGCATCTGCCTGAACTTCAGCGTCGCCCGCGACTACGGCGGCGTGTGCCACCTGCGCTTCGACGACACGAATCCGGAAAAGGAAAGCGTCGAGTACGTGAACTCGATCGTCGACGCGGTGCGCTGGCTCGGCTTCGACTGGCAGAAGGACGGCGTCGACCACCAGTATTTCGCGAGCAACTACTACGACAAGCTCTATGAATTCGCCGAGCTGCTGATCCAGCGCGGCAAGGCGTACGTCGACAGCCAGACCGCCGACGAGATGCGCACGAACCGCGGCTCGCTGACCGAGCCGGGCGCGGCGTCGCCGTTCCGCGACCGCTCGCCCGAGGAGAACCTCGACCTGTTCCGCCGGATGAAGGCGGGCGAGTTCAAGGAAGGCGAGCACGTGCTGCGCGCGAAGATCGACATGAGCTCGCCGAACATGAACATGCGCGACCCGGTGATCTACCGGATCCGCTACGCGCATCACTACCGCACGGGCGATGCGTGGTGCGTGTACCCGATGTACGACTACACGCACTGCATCTCGGACGCGATCGAGAACATCACGCACTCGCTCTGCACGCTCGAGTTCGAGGATCACCGCCCCCTCTACGACTGGGTGCTGAACGAACTCGCGGACGCCGGCGTGTTCACGCGGCCGCTGCCGCAGCAAATCGAATTTTCGCGGCTGAACCTCACGTACGCGATCACGAGCAAGCGCAAGCTGCTGCAGCTCGTGACGGAAGGCCACGTCGACGGCTGGGACGACCCGCGGATGCCGACGATCGTCGGCGTGCGCCGCCGCGGCTTCACGCCCGAAGGCATCCGCCTGTTCTGCGAGCGGATCGGCGTGACGAAGATCGATTCGTGGATCGACATGAGCGTGTTCGAAGGCGCGCTGCGCGACGATCTCGACGACAAGGCGCCGCGCACGGTCGCCGTGCTCGATCCGCTCAAGCTCGTCATCGACAACTACCCGGAAGGCCAGACCGAGGAATGCACGGCGCCCGTGCACCCGCACCATCCGGAGCGCGGCCAGCGCACGTTCCCGATCTCGCGCGAGCTGTGGATCGAGCGCGAGGATTTCAACGAGAATCCGCCGAAGGGCTATTTCCGGCTGTTCCCGGGCAACAAGGTGCGGCTGCGATACGGCTACGTGATCGAATGCACGGGCGCGGACAAGGACGAAAACGGCAACGTGACCGCCGTCCACTGCAACTACTATCCGGACAGCAAGTCAGGCACCGAAGGCGCGAACAACTACAAGGTGAAGGGCAACATCCACTGGGTGAGCGCCCCGCACGCCTGCCCGGCCGAAGTGCGGATCTACGATCGCCTGTTCAAGGAGCCGCATCCGGACGCGGGCGGCCGTAACTTCCTCGAGGCGCTGAATCCGGATTCGAAGAAGGTCGTTCACGCCTATCTCGAGCCGGGCGCGCGCGACGCGACGCCGGAAGCGCGCTATCAGTTCGAGCGCCACGGCTACTTCGTCGCCGACCGCGTCGATTCGAAGCCCGGCCAGCCGGTGTTCAACCGGATCGTCGGCCTGCGCGACAGCTGGGGCAAGCCCGCCTGACGGCGGCTGCGGCGCGCTCGCCGCTTGGTGCCACGCGAAAGGGAAATGCCCGGCCCAGGCCGTAGTGCCGTTTGGTTAAGATCAAAAAGGCCGCTCCGGTATCAATCGAAGCGGCCTTTTTCCTGGGTTCCGCAAGGCCAGGCCACGGCGAACCACGCTTGATTGAATGGCATGACGGCCCAGGCCGGGCATTTTCGTTTGAGCCTCGCGCCGACGTGGCGGCCGCTTCGGCAATCAGCTCCGGCCGCGGCGATTCATGCCGGCTTTCGGTTTCGCATCCGGTCTCGCCCCCGGCCCGGCATCCGCGAACGGCGCGGGACCGCCACCGCGCTTGTCGCGCTTGTCGCGCTTGCCGCGCTCAGCCTGGCAGCGACCGATGCAGATCCGCGAGCGACAACGTCGTCCGGAAAAGCCGCGCAAGGCTGCGGCTCGCGTATGCGTCCACGTCGCCCGGCTCGGTCCAGCGGAACGCGTCCATCTCCGGAATCATCGTCCCGTCGCGGCGGCTCGGAAACATCGACGTGCATTCGCAGCGCGACAGATCCGTCTCGTGCTCGGCCGCGCGCGCGGCGAACAGGTGCAGATCCTTGTCGTGCCGGTACGCGAACAGGCCGAGATCGACGAGCCGCACGGGATCGAGCACGATGCCCGTCTCCTCGACCAGCTCGCGCAGCGCCGCCTGCTGCGCGGTTTCCCCCGGCTCGCCCTGGCCTTTCGGAATGTCCCAGTGTGTCGTGTCGGTTGCATGCGCGAGCAACACGCGGCCGGCGGGATCGAGGAACACCACCCCGCACGACACCGTGCGCGGCCGGCCGCGCGGCTTCATCGCGCTCATCCGCGCGTCACGCCCGCATCAGCGCTTCTGCAACTGCCAGTTGCCGGCCGCGGTCTTGCAATAGAGCGGCTGCAACGTCATCGACTGCCCCTTCGCCTCGATCTCGGTCTTGATCTCGCGGCACGTGCGGCCTTCCTGCTCGGTCGTGCTCGGCGTCAGCTTCGCCGAAAGCTTCGTGCCGCGGCCCTGGTTCAGCCAGTCGACGGTCTCGCCGTCCTTCGCTTCGTCGCGGACCTTCTGCACCGCCTTCGTCAGCGACGCGGTGTCGGCCTTGCTGAAATAGCTGATCGGCGTGTCGTTCAGGAAGCCCAGGTTGTTCTGCGCATGCGCGGCAAACGCGGCCGCCGCGCACACGGCGCCCGCCAGCACGCGCGACAGGATCGAGACACGGGCTCGCATCGTCATGTTGTTCTCCTTTGGAAGCAATCGAATGTCCGGCGCGCGGCTTCGCTCGCGCGCCGGAAGAGCGCTCAAGGATAACTGCAACGAACCGTATTTGAAACCGATCCGGCGGCGCTGCGCCGCTTCGTGAGGGCTTTGCCGCCCGGATTCGGCGGCGAATTCGCGGCAGGCGGCGGGCAAAGCGCGGCGATCGGC
Organism: Burkholderia sp. ABCPW 14; assembly: GCF_001523835.1. Taxonomy (NCBI): domain Bacteria; kingdom Pseudomonadati; phylum Pseudomonadota; class Betaproteobacteria; order Burkholderiales; family Burkholderiaceae; genus Burkholderia; species Burkholderia sp. ABCPW 14. The sequence goes on from NZ_LOVS01000132.1 coordinate 97,835, forward strand.
CGCGCCGCTGCCCGCCTCCGTCGCGACGCCTTCTCGGCGTTCAGTACTGCAGCCCGAAGCCGCGCGGATAACGCAGCGGCCCCGTCGAGCCATCCGCGTTCAGCGCATGGATCGCGACCGGCAGCCTGCCGACCGGCCGCTCGACGCCCAGCATCGCGTCGACGGCGGCGGGCAGCGACGGGCCGCGCAGCCCGCCTTCGTAGCCGTAGTACGCGTACGTCGCGAGCGTCGCGTCCGCGACGTCGTCGTAGCTGATCACGTCGTATGGCGCGCGCATCGTCACGTGAATCACCGTCTTGCGCCGCGCCTTCGCGTAATCCATCGCGTCGCGCATCTGCTGCGCCTCGCTTCGCACGGCGACGGCCAGCACGCTCTTGCGCGCGCCCATGTCCGCGCCCGCAGCGGCGCCCGCGTTCTCGACGTGATCGAAGATCACCGAGCCTTCTTCCTGCCCGTTCGCGGGCGCCGTCTGCCGCATCAGCGCGGCCGCGGGCGGCGCGACGCGCGCGTTCGGATCGCCGTTGTGCTCGACGGGCGTGACGCCCGTCGACAGCGTGCCGACGATCACGATGTCCGCCGCATCGATCGCCTGCTGCTGCTCGGCCCACGTGATCGCGCTCAGCTTCGCGCCCGTCACGAGCGGATGGCCGAGCTCGGCGAAGCGGCGCCGCATCGCCTCCGCCTGCTCGCCCCACGGCGTCAGGATGAAGATCCGCCGGCCCTGCGCCTGCAGCGGCAGCGTGCCGTTCTCGTTGCGCAGCAGCGTGATCGACTTCTGCGCGATGTCGCGCTCGACCGCGCGATGCGCGGGCCCGCCGATCGACGCGAGCTCGTCGAGCGGCCTGCCGCGGTCCGCCGCGCTGATGCCGTTGCGCAGCTTCGTCAGCACGATCCGGCGCACCGAGCGATCGAACTCGGCGCGATCGATCCGACCGGACTCGACCGCCGCCGCGACGCGATCGACGAGCGCCGTCAGGCGGCCCGCGTCCGCCGCCGTGCGAAACTCGACGGGCATCAGCGCGATGTCGACATCCGCCTGGAACACCTTGACGACCGCATCGTCTTGTTCGAAGAAATCGGCGATGCCCTTCATGTCGAGCGCATCGGTGATCGTCACGCCCCGGTAGCCGAACTCGCCGCGCAGGATGTCGTGCTGGATGCGCCGCGACATCGTCGCGGGCGCGATCATCGGCTCGCCCGTGCGCGTCGTCACGCGCGTGTCGTCGAGCGACGGATACTGGATGTGCGCGGTCATGATCATGTCGGGCGCCTGGCCCGCGTCGATCGCCTGCCGGTACGGCGCGAGATCGATCGCGTATGCGTCGGCGCGCGACTTGATCACGACGGGCAGTCCGTAGTGCGAATCGGTATCGGTATCGCCGTGCCCGGGGAAATGCTTGAACGTGCCGATCACGCGCTCGCTCTTCATCCCCTGCGCCATGCGCCGGCCGAGCTGGCTGATCGTCGCCGGATCGTCGCCGAACGAGCGCACGTTGATGACGGGATTGAGCGGATTGCTGTTGACGTCGACGTCCGGCGCGAAGTTCACGTTGAAGCCGACCGCCGCGATTTCCGCCGCGAGCACGCGGCCCATGTCGTAGGCGAGCTGATCGTTCTTCGTTGCCTCGTAGGCCGCGCCGAGCGCCATGTTGCCGGCGAACGCCGTCGCCTCGACGCGCGGCAGGCGGAACACGTTGCCGCCCTCCTCGTCGATGCCGATCAGCAGGCCGACCGGGCTGTCGGCCGCGGGCGCCGCCTTGATCCCGTCGATCAGCCGGCGCGTCTGCTCGATGCCCGTCAGATTGTTCGAGAACAGGATCACGCCGCCGATGCCGTTCTCGCGCAGCGCGTCGCGCGCGGCGTCGGGGAATTCGGTCATGCCGGCCGTGCAGGTCGGCTGCCCGTCCGGGCACCAGTACCGGAACGCCATCATGATCTTCTGGCCGACCTTCTGCCGGGTCGACATCCGCTCGACGATCGCGTCCGCGCGCGACTCGATCGTCGCATCGTCGTCGCCCGAGCACGCGCCGAGTGCCGCCGTCAACGCCAACGCAACGGGGAAATAAACCAAGCTTTTCTTACGCATCTTCACCGAATCCTTACCGCGTGAATGCCCGCGGCATTTACGCCATTCCATTCGTCATCCGGCATCCCTATCGGCTTTCGGTTCATCGGTACTCCGGAACTTCATGCATATTCATTCACTCTGAATGCGAATTCATGGAATTCATCAAACCAATGATCGATATGCGACTTCTGCCGCGAACATTCTCGCCGATTCAGCAGTGCGCGCAGCATAGCACGGTGCTTTTCGTGCTGCTTTCGGTTTTCGGCGCAACGAGCGCTTTTGCCGATATCAGCCGAATCACGGTCGCGCAATGCGCGAATATGCATGCCGAGCGCGTAATAAGCGATCATTCGCCGGTTCAATGCGAGCGATTGAAAAACGTGTCTTTCGATTACGTGAATTTCGACGGCCAAACGCAAAAAGGCGAAGTCGTCGTGCTCGATGCGCTCGCCGAACGCGTGCAGACGATCTTCGACACGCTATACCGAATGCGCTTCCCGTTGAAGCAGGCGGTGCCGATCGAGCGCTATCGCGGTGACGACGACGCGTCGATGAACGACAACAACACGTCGGCGTTCAACTCGCGACAGAAGACAGGCCGCGACGAGTGGTCGATGCACGCGTACGGCGTCGCGATCGACATCAATCCGCATCAGAACCCGTACGTGTCGTTCGGCGACGACGGCAGCGCGCGCGTGCTGCCGTCGCCGGCCGCGAAGACATCGATGAACCGGCTCGACGAGCGGCCGGACAAGCCGGCGCGCCCGGGCATGGCCGAGCGCGTCGTCGACGTGTTCGCGGACAACGGCTTGCTGCGCTGGGGCGGCTATTGGGACGACCCGATCGACTATCAGCACTTCGAAGTGGGCTCGCGCGCGCTCGTCGCGCGCATGGTCGATGCGCCGCCGGACGATGCGCGCCGCATGTTCGAGCAATATGTCGCGTCTTATGCGGACTGCATTGCGCGCACGCAAGACTTGAGCCATGCGGCAGCGCGCGCCGCGTGCGTCGGCGACGCGCTGCGCGAGTAAAGGACGGCGGCTGCGATGCGCCGCCGCCCGCTTCGCCTTTCTCAGCGATTGCCGCCTGCGGACTTCGCGTGCGGATCGTAGCCGTCGGTGAGCGTGCCGAGGAACGCGATCACGTCCTGGATCTCCGCATCGGTCAGCACGGGCGGATCGCCGCGCTCGCCGCCGACCCGCGCGCGTCGTAAGCGGCGAGCCCCACAGCGACCACAGAGGCCCGAGCACGCGCATTCCTGCGTTCGTCATCTCGCCGTTCGCGGAGCAAGGCTTCGTCGATCACACGCGGTACGACACCGCACCGATCGTGCGCATCATCACGCATCGCTGCCGCGCCTGCAGCCGCGTGGCGACGCGCTCGCCGCGAACGGCGGCAAGCCGATGGGCAACCTGACGAACGCGCTCAACTTCAAGCTCGGGAACTGAACGCCGACGCACGAACATCCGCTCAAGCAAGCAACATCGTTTCGATTGGGCGACCCGGCTGCTTTTTTTCGGCTTCGAGTCTCGTGCGCGCCGCCGCTCTTTTTTCGGACGAGCGCGGCGTATGCCACGACGAACCGGCAACGCGCCGACGCAGGACGCTCACGTCGGCGCGAAGCTTGACGAGCAACATATCGCACGCGTCCGTTCGCGACCCAAGCGGCGCATGGCGTCGAACGCCCCTTCGGGGCGACATTTAGCTGCATGGAATCGTTCGCCGATCGCGCGAAAGACAACGACGCGACGCGTTCAAGGACCTTTTCAAGTTGCCCTCGCCCCGAGTTCGACGCCTCCCCGCGGGTCGGCACGCCTTCCGCGATTTCCGCCAGCCATCGGCTTCGCCCGCCATTCGAGATGCACGTTTCCGTCATCTACTCCATAAATTCGGAGGGCTATTTAAACATATATTAACTAATGTAAATCCGTATTGTTATCGGATCGCCATCAGCCATGAAAATAGAAATCGACGAAACGCGAGTTGGCAATGTACTGGCCGGCTGGAATCATCTAGCGGGGATCGGCCCCATTCAAATTTCAAATGCCCGAGGATCCCGAATACAAACGTGCTCCGGCGAATGGCGCGACGATTACATAATGGGCTGAAGCTCGTGTTTTCTGGGCCATGACAGCCCCGTCATCCGGGAATCCGTCACTCGTGCGATGTCGTGCGGCTTCCTGCAGCAATATGAGACCGAGCGTCATCAACTTCTGAGCGAACGTTTTTGTGCCGCGGTTCCGTGCGCGGAAAAGCTGCGCCTCGTCAATTCCGGCCTAGAAGCCACCATGTATGCGACGCGGATCGCACGCGCCGTCACCGGCAAGCGCTTGATCTTGAAGTTTGAAGGACACTTCCACGGTCTAAACGACACGCTCACCTGGAACATCGACTCGTCCCCGCGAAGCGGAGCGATGCTCGAGAACGGCGAACTCGAACGCGTCGCGGGCACCGTGGGCATTCCTGACGAACTCGGTCAACTGACCGTTCCGCTGCCGTGGAACGATCTGAATGCGGCTCGAAACGCGTTCGAACGTTACTCCTGCGACGTCGCCGGCGTCATCCTGGAGCCGATCGCGCTGAACATCGGCTGCATCAAGCCCGACGACGGTTTCCTTCAAGACCTGCGCGCGCTTGCGACAAAGCACGAAGCGTTGCTGATCTTCGACGAGGTCCTGACCGGCTTTCGATCCAATCTCGGCGGCGCTCAGCAAGAGCTCGGCGTCATTCCCGACATCGCGACATACGGCAAGGCATTCGGTTGCGGCATGCCGATCGCGGGAATCGCGGGCAAGGCCGAATATATGGACGTCATCGCACCGAGAGGCCCCGTGCAGATCAGCGGCACGAATACCGGACGCTATCTGTCGGTCTCCGCCGCGCTGTCGGTTCTCGAATATCTGGCGGACGGGTCCGTTTATCGATATGTCGCGGATTTGGAAAGCCGGCTCAAAAACGGCCTGAGAGAAGTGTTCGACCGGCACGGCATCCCATGCCACATCGACGGATATGGCGGCCGGATCGGCGTTCACATCGGCGCGTCGAAACGTCCGCGCACGATGAGAGACATCGAGCGCACCTATCCCGTAGCGTTTGCGCACGAACTATTCCGCCTATTGTCGACCGAGTACAGGTTATACGGATTTTTAATGCCGTTGAGCTATTGCCCGGAGCCGGTGACGCTTTCCGCTGCGCATACGCCGCAGATGATCGACGACGCGTGCGAACGACTGGATCGCGCGCTCGACAGACTGGAATATCATGCCAACTAAAAAAGAGAGCACCATTCTCGTTCGGCGCCTCGAAGCCGCCGACATCCAGGCGGTTCTCCAATTGGTTTCGCAAATCGACTCGCCGGATGACCTGGCTCAATCCGCGAACCTCCAATTCATCCGCGAATTGGAATGCCCCGGCGACGAAGAAGCGCGGTTCGTCGCCACTCATGAAGGCCGCATCGTAGGAACGATGGGCTGCGGCCCCGGGCCCATCCCTTCGAAGCACGTACTGTGGGCGGATTGGTTGATCGTCGATCGCGACTATCGCCGGCGCACCATCGCGTCGCAGCTCTATGCGGAAATCGAGGCTTTCGCGCTAAGCCTCGAAAAAAACTATTTGTGTCTCGACATCGGCAACATCGATCGCGAGCGTGCCGCCTACGACTTTCATCTGCGTAACGGATTTCAAATAGTCGGACAGATTCCTGATTATTGGGGGAAATTCGAGCATCTCAACATCATGGCGAAATGTCTCATTTCTCAGGATCGATACTGATATGACTGTTCTACAGAGAATCACCGAATTGCAGGGCCTCGCCCGCAGCTATCGGGCGGATGGTCTCGTCGTAGGACTGTGTCACGGCTGTTTCGATATCGTTCATCTCGGGCACATCCACCATCTGCGGCAAGCCAGCACGCTCGTGGATCGCTTGTTCGTATCGATCACCGCCGACGAGTACGTCAATAAGGGACCCAATCGGCCAATATTTCCGGCCCGCGTTCGCGCGGAATTCATCGCGTCGATCCGATATTGCGATCGCGCCATCGTCAATCAGTCGCCGACCGCCGAATCCGTCATTTCGACGCTCCGGCCCGACGTGTTCTTCAAGGGCGCCGACTACCGGTCGAGCACCGACCCGAGAATAAACGCGGAGCGCGCCCTCGTCGAAAACAGCGGCGGTCGCGTGGTCCTGACCAACGACGCGATCATGGATTCTACGTCGCGAATCGCGCATCTCATCCTGTCAGAAAGCGCGTGACCCACCGGAGCGTGGAATGCCGACTCTTCTATTGCTCGATCTCGACGGAACGCTCGTCGACACCCCGCACTACGAAGCCTGGCGCAGCGCCGCGCGCCGCATCGGGGCCGACGAGCTCACCTACCCGGAATATGTCGCGCACATAGCCGGACGGCCGCGCTTGGACGGCGCCGCACGCCTGCTCCTCCTCAAGAAAGGCCGCGCGTCCGCCAATCCGCGCGTCGCGGCCGACAGCGGCGCGCTCGCGGAAATCAAGCAGCGCGAGTTTCTTCGGCTCGCCGCCCATACCCGGCTTTTCGACGACGCGCTGAGATTGCTCGAAAGAGTCGAAGCGGCGAAGCAACGTGTCCTCTTTTACACGGCGTCGCGCAACGCGCCCGGCCTGTTCGACGCCGCGCTGCGCAGGGCGGGCAAAACGCTCGATCCGCGCGCGATCGTGCAGCAGCGGCGGGATCAGGCGAGAGAAGCGCTGTTCCTGCGCCTCATCGGCGAGCATGCGCCGGACGCGGTCACGCTCGTCGACGACGCGCCGCATGCCGTCGATGCGGCTTGCGACCTCGGCATCCGGGCCTGCCAGATCCGCCGTCACGCATTCGAGCCGACGGCGGCCGACCCGCGCGCCACCATTCTTCCGACGCTCGACAGACTCGACGTACCCCTCAACGATTTCGCAAGGACGTAACATGACCGAACCCACATGTGTGCTCGTGACGGGCGGCGCGGGATATATCGGATCGCGGCTGGTGCCGAGACTGCTCGCCGCGGGTCATCGTGTCAGAGTGCTGGACGCGCATTTTTTCTCGAACGGGCTCGAGCGGCTCAGCCATCATCCCGGTCTCGAGGCGATCAAAGGGGACATCCGCGACAAGCGGACCGTCGAACGATCGCTGCGGGGCGTCGCGACGGTGATCCATCTCGCCGCGGTGGCGAACGATCCGAGCTTCAACTCCGATCCGGCGCTGAGCCGCTCCATCAACATCGATTGCCTGCCACATCTCATGAAGAGCGCGAAGCGCCAAGGCTGCCGGCGCTTCATATACGCGTCTTCGGCAAGCGTCTACGGGATCAACGACGAGCCGGTCGTCGACGAACGCCAGCCGTGTGTGCCAATTACCGACTACAACCGGTACAAGGCCGAGGGCGAGAACATCCTCTTCGACCTGACCTCGCCGTCTTTCGAAACGGTCGCGGTCAGAGCGGCGACCGTATGCGGCTGGTCGCCCCGGCAACGCCTGGACCTCACGGTAAACATCCTGACGGCGAGCGCGCTCGCGCGCGGCGAGATCACGGTCTTCGGCGGACGCCAGTACCGGCCCAACGTCCACGTCGGCGATCTCAGCCGGCTCTATACGGCCCTCGTCCGACGCGATTCTCTCGGCACAGTCTGCGGCCGCGCCGTCAATGTCGGATACGAAAACCACACGGTGGCCGACATCGCGGCGCAAGTCAAAGACGTCGTCGACCGCTACTTCTCGGCGGACGTTCCGATCACGGCAACCGCGTCCAACGACGTGCGCTCGTACCGGCTCGACTCGAGCCTCGTGCGGCGGGAACTCGGCTTCGAGTTCGCGTACACCATCCGGGACGCCGTACTGGAAATATGCGATCAATGGCAATCGGGCTGGTTCCAAGACAGCGCCGACGTCCTGAGCGATCCGCGCTACCACAATCTCGTCAACATGCGCGTTTCCGACTGGTCGTTCGCGTCGCCCGCGGGCCGCCCATGCTGATCGTATCCGACGGGAAACGACGCGAGGTCGTGAGCGACCTCGATCCGGCATCCTCCGCGTTCGTCTCGTGCGTGGCGACGCTCGCCAATGCGTTCATCGGCGTGCGTCCGCACGTGCCCGGCGCCTCGGAGCGGACCGAGCGGGTTCAGTTGCTGGCGGGCGACGTCTACGCGCCCGGCGTCGGCGTGTCGCGCGAGATTGCGTCGCTGCCGGCGCCGAGGGTTCTTCGCGTCTACGACGTCGACACCGGCGAGCCTGCGCGCCGTCCGGACGGCGCGGCGGCGACCGTCGCGTTGTCGCTCGACCACGCGTCCGTGACGAGCACCGAGCGTCTGCATGTCGGGGGAGCGACGTTCGAATTGACCGTGCGGCAGTTCATCGACGCGCCGGACCACGCGTCGGTCGCAGCCGTCATCGAGCTGCGCCGGACGGACGCCGGCGACGCCGCGCCGCGGCGATTGCGGCTCGATTACGGCATCGACGCGCTCGCGGTCAACGAGTACCTCGGCACGTCCTCGTGGCTGACGGCCCGACACTACGATCTCGAACGATGCCGTTGCGAAAGCGACCGCTTCAGCGTCACCGCCGCCGTCGCCGGGCAAAGGCTCCGTTACGACGTGCACATCCGGCGCTCGCCGCCGGCCGCCAGCGCGTCCGCCACATGGGAGCATTCGGGACCTCGCTGCACGATATCGACGACTTTCGATTTTTTCGAAGCCGATCGCCATCGAATAGACGCGCACTGGAAACTACGTTCCGATTCCGCGTCCGAGCCAATGCCGCAAACCGCGCCGCCGTTCGATCCCGCGGCCGTCGAAGACGTGCACCGGACACGCTGGACCGGATTCTGGGAAGATCACGGCGTGACGATCGAAGCGCGCGGCGAACCGGTCGAACTCGGAATCCGATATGCCGTTTTCCAGCTCTTGCAGCACGGAATCGCATCGCATCGCCATCCGCGCGGATTCGTGTCACCGGCGCGCGGCTTGACGAGCACTTACCATTCCGGCGCCACGTTCTTCGACACCGAACTGCACAAGTGCGCGTTCTGGATCTGGAACGATCCGCGCATCGCCCGCGCGCTCATCGACTATCGATACCATCGCCTGGAGCAAGCGATCGAGTTCGCGAAATCGACCGGATTCTCCGGCGCTCGTTTCCCGGAGGCTTCGAACGACCGCGGAACCGAAAACGGGCCGCACTACGTGCTGTCGTATCCGGACGCGAAGACGACGCGGGAATGGAGCGTCGACGAAGTGCTGCACATCTCGGCCGACGTCTGCTATGCGCTGCATTGCTACCGGGCAGTCACCGGCGACGACGCCTACATGACTGCGCGCGGCTATCGCATCATCGCCGAATGCGCGAGATTTGCCGCATCCGCGTTCGAGTGGTCGGACTCGAAGCAGGCCTATGTCGTCAATTCGGTGATGGGCCCGGACGAATATCATTACCACGTCGACAATAGCTTTTTCACGAATTATCTGCTTAGATGGTGCATCAGGCTCGCCATCTCGTCGGCCGGACACGAAGCCTTTCCCGACGTGCCGAAAGCCGAGTTGGACGATTGGATCGCGATCAGCGATCGCGTCTTTCTGCCGTGGATGAGCGTCGGGGGCGTTTCCATTCCGGAAGAATTCGAAGGGTACGCGCAACTTCCCGATACGGAGCTCAGAGTCACGAAGAAACGCGGACCGCAATTCATCGACGAGTCGGAGCGAAAATCGGCGGAGGCTTTGCGGAATTTCACGTCCAAGATCGTGAAGCAGGCCGATATCGTGCTCCTCATGTCCTTGTTCCCGGACGACTTCCCGGACGACGTCAAGCGGGCGGCATTCGCATTCTACGAACCTCGCACGGTTCACGAATCGTCGCTCAGCTACGGCCCGCACGCGATGGTCGCCGCGGAGATAGGCAAGACGAGCGACTGCGCCGACTTCATCGCCCGCGCGAGCCGCTACAACTTGGACTTCACGCCGACCACGGACTACGGCAACGGGCTGCACCTGTCCGCCTATGCCGGCGCGTGGCAGGGTCTCGTCCAGGGCCTGGCCGGCTTGCGCATCGAATGCGGCAGGCTTTGTTTTCGACCGCGGTTGCCGCCGCATTGGGATGCGTATCGGTTCGCCATCCACTTTCGAGGGCGCCGGCTGAAAGTCACGGTTCCCGCGGGCGGAACGGTCCGTGTCGAGTGCGACGGGAACGCGCTCGCGACCCAGCGCAGCGCCGACGGACGAGTCTATATTTTTGGAGGAACCGAATGAGCTCACTCGCCGAGCGAGCGTCACCGTATCGCGATGCGTTGCGTTTCTCGTCGTTTCGAAAACTGCTGATCGAACAGGGGCTGTCGATGGCGGGCGACGCCGTCTGCCTGGCGGCGCTTCCCGTCGCGGTCATTCATGCCGGCTTCAGCGGCGAGATATTCGGCTCGATCATGGCCGCCGTCGGAATCGGCACCGTCATCGGCGCCGCAGCCGGCGGCATGCTCGCGGACCGGAAGTCGCCCAAGCGCGTCCTCATCGCAACGGACACGGCAAGAGGAATCGCACAGGTCGCCGCCGCCGCGCTCATCGTGTCGGGCGCGCCGTGGTGGAGCCTCGTGCTCGTCTATCTGGCGTTCGGCATCGGCATCGGCGTGTCGCGCCCGTGCACGCAAGTGCTGCTCGTAAATCTGCTTCCGAAGCACGCGCTCGTCGCCGGCAACGGCGCGATGCACTTTCTCGACAATCTCGTGGCCGTGATCTTTCCGGCCACGCTCGGCGTCGTGGTCATCTTGTGGGACCCGGTATGGGGCGTGCTGATCGACGGCCTCACGTTCTTCGGTGCCGCCTTCTACACCACCCTGTTGCCCGACAAAGGCAAGCTGGAATCCGACGACGAGTTCTCCATTCGCGAAGCGCTGAAAGGCGTCACGGTGATCGCGGGCAACGCCGAGCTATTCTTGGGATTCGCCGCCACGCTCGTCGTCAACGTGCTGTGCTTTCCGATCTTCCTCGTGGTCGCCCCCTATGCAGTCAGCGCCGGCTTCGGCGAAACCATGTGGGGCGTATGCCTCGCCGCGTCGGGACTCGGCGCGTGCATCGGCTCCGTCGTCACGGTGCTCGTCGCAGGCCATCGCCACCTGAAGTTGCTCGGGCTGACTTGCGGGCTGTTCCTCGGCGGCGCGATGGCCTTGCTCGGGATGGGCCAAGCGCCATGGATGGCGGTGCTCGGCGCGACGTTCGTCGGGATCGTCGAAGCGTCGTGGCTTACCGGATGGGCGACCGCCATGCAAACGCACTCGCCCGAAAAGGACCTCGGCAAGGTCGTGGCGGTCGACACCGTCGTGACGAGCGGCGTGCATCCGTTCATCTATCTCGGCGGCGGCCTCGTCGGCGAGGCGCTCGGCTATCCGCAGACGTTGATGATCGCCGCCGTGCTCAGCGCCGTCGGAACCGCCGTCATCGCGCTGATTGCCGTCAGGCGAACATCGGGAGGACACACGCAATGATCCAGTGCAACAATGTCCAGGAGCAGGCGCACGACTTGTCCGGCGTGATCGTCGAGCGCTGGCGCGACGTGCTCGAAGCCGGCGATTTCGTGCTCGGCGAGGAGGTGTCGCGCTTCGAGACGTGGATGTCGCAGCGTTGCGGCGGCGCCTGCGCGATAGCGATGAATTCCGGCACCGACGCGCTGCTGATCGCGCTTCGGGCGCTCGGCGTCGGGCCCGGCCATGAGGTCGTCACGTGCGCAAACACGTTCGTCGCCACGGTCGGCGCGATCGTCGCCGCCGGCGCGCGGCCGATCCTTGCCGACGTGGGCGACGACGAACTCGTCGACATCGACACGATCGTGCCGCTTCTGAGCGCTCGCACCAAGGCCGTCATCCCCGTCCATTTGCGCGGGCGACCCGTCGACATCGCGCCGATCGTCGCTCTGTGCCGCGCGCACGGCGTGGCCGTCGTCGAAGACTGCGCTCAGGCGATCGGCACTACGATCGACGGCCGGCAAGTCGGCACGGCCGGCGATGCCGCGGCCTTTTCGCTGCATCCGCTCAAGACGCTCGGCGGCCTGGGAGACGGCGGCGCGCTCGTCACGACCGATCCGGAAATCGCCGAATACGCGAAAAGCGTGCGCAATCACGGATTGCAGACCCGCGACGAAGCCGTCATGTTCGGGATCAATTCGCGTCTCGATTCACTGCAGGCGGCGGCGCTGAACGTCAAGGTTCGGCAACTGGATTCGTGGCTGGATCGCCGCAAAGCCATTGCCGCGTTCTACGACGAAGCGCTCGCTGGAACCGACACCGGCACGGATCTCGGCGGCGGACGGCCGGGGAACGCGTACTATCACTATGTCGTGAGATCGGGCTATCGGGACAGGCTGCGTCGGCATCTCGACGACCACGGCATTCAAGCGGCCATTCACTATCCGATCCCAATTCATCGGCAACGGGCATGGCTGCGTAGCCAACCGGACGTGTCGCTGCCGAACACCGAACGGCTCGCCCGGGAAATCCTGACGATCCCGTGCCACCACCATCTTTCGGATGGCGACGTCGAGCGGATCGCGACAACGATACGGCGGTTCCGCTAGAACGAACGGCGCCGGACGAACGCCCGGGCGGCTCGACCGGGCGACGGCGCTTTTCGCCGCAGGCGGCCCGCCCGAAACTTGCGGCACATGCCGACGCGTTAACCCGAAAGCCGGCGGCGCGGACCGCGTGCGAACGCAACCGCAACCGGCGGCTCGGCGTATCCGCCGGCGCACGTCGGCAAAACCGCGCGGACATCGCGGCATGCGCACCCGACCCGCATGCCGATGCGTGGCGTAGCGGCAAAGCGGTCCAGCTCACGCTGGCCGAAGTCGACCTGCGGCACCCGCGCTGAGCGCAGCGGCGCGCGCGCAACGCTGCTCTTCTTCGACCCGAACGGCTTCAAGGCCATCAACGACCGCGACGGCCACGCGCAAGGCAACCTCGCGCGAACGACGTTCACGGCGCTCGTCATGTCGTCCCGCGAACCCGGCGGCGATGCGCTCGTGCGTCGGTTGCGCGCCGAGCGCGCGGACTTCGACGCGAATCGTCATCCGACGATCGGCTCGCCGCTCGCTGCAGCAAACCGGCAGACGTACGTGGACAAGCGTCACGCACGCGCCGCATGCGTTGGCGATGCGCTGCGCGAGTGACGCAACGCAGCCGCGGCACGCCGCCCGCTCGTTCCGCGCGTCTCAGCGATTGCCGCCTGCGGACTTCGCGTGCGCATCGTAGCCGTCGGTGAGCGTGCCGAGGAACGCGATCACGTCCTGGATCTCCGCGTCGGTCATCGCGGGCGGATCGCCGCGCTTGCGATCGAACGGCGGCTCGTCGTTCAGGTTCTTCCAATAGCGCTTCGGCAAGTCGTCGAACTTCTGGACGACGCCGTGCTTCACCGGATAGAACTTCTCCGGATGCGTGTCGCGCTCCGCGTAGAAACGCAGCACGTCCTCGAGCGAGTGATAAAGGCCGTTGTGGAAGAACGTCTTCTTCAGCGCGACGTTGCGCAGCGTCGGCGTGCGGAACAATCCGCAGAATTCGTCGCGGCCCTTCAGGTCCTGACGCTCGGGCCCGCATGCGCCGAGATCGTAGAACTTCGGATTCCGATTCACCGCGAGCGCGCGATTGCGCGGCACGCCGATCGCGATCAGGCCGAAATCGCTGAACTGCGGCGGCGTGCCGTCGAGCCCGCGCCGGCTCACGTGGCAACTCGCGCAGTTGCCCTTCTTCTCGTCGTTGAAGACCTGCAGCCCGTGCAGCTCGGCGCGCGTCAGCTGCGCGCGGCCCGCCAGATACGCGTCGTACTTGCTCGAGTACGGATAGAACACGTCGGGCGTCTGCTCGAACGTGCCGAGCGCCTGCAGCACCGCTTCGAACGTCGCGCGATCGTCGTCGAGCACGCGCGCGCCGAACGCGCTGCGAAACGCGTCCGCGTACGGCGCGGCCCGCACCGCGCGCGCGACCTTCGCGGGCGTGCTGTTCATTTCGAACGGCGACGTGAGCGGCACGCGCGCCTGCTCCGCGCCACTGTCGACGCGGCCGTCCCACGTGAGACCGCCCGTCGGGCCGGCGTCGACGCTCTCGTCGCCCTCGTCATCCGACTCGTGATAGTGCTCGCTGAACGCAGGCACTTTCTGCAGGTACTTGAGCGTCGGCGCCGCGCGAAAGCCCTGCTGACGCAGATCGTCGCCGCCGAATTGCGCGGGCAGCGCGTTCGGCGGCCCGAACGCGTGCTGCGGGCTGTGGCACGACGCGCATGCGAGCTTGCCGCTGCCCGACAGCGACGGATCGACGAACAGTTGCCGGCCGAGCGCCGTCATCTGCTTCACCGCTTCGTACACCTGCGCGCGCGTCTGCGGCTGATGGTCGACGACGGCGGGCGTGCTCGCCTGCGAGGCCGGCGTCGCAGCGCGCGTCGCGGCGGGTCCGTCCGCATCGCATGCGGCGACGCCCGCCGCGAGCGCGGCCGCCGCCGCGAGCGCGCGCAGCGCGGGGAAAAACGAACGATTGCGGGGAACGTGTCGCAGCGGGCGGCGCATCATCGATTCGGCGATGTCGAATGGCAAAGGCGCGAGCGTATGTCACGCGAATGACAATTCGATGACAGCAAATCGACAGCTCAACGAAAGCATTACAACATGTTGCTGTCAAACGATCCTTACACAATCCGCGCAACCGGCTGGCAGCCGACATTCACGCGGCGCGCCGCGTCGTGCGGCGCGCTTGGCCGGCCCCTCGATACCCACACACCTCGTGCGACAAGAGAGAAAACGGATGAACAAGCATTGGATTCGCGTGACGCCGATCGCGCTGGCGGCCGCCATCGGCCTCACCGCGTGCGGCGGGGACGACGTCACGTCGCCCGGCCTGTCGGCAGTCAAGAACGTCGTCGTGATCTATGCGGAAAACCGCAGCTTCGACAACCTCTACGGCAACTTCCCGGGCGCGAACGGCCTGCAGAACGTGACGGCCGCGAGTGCGGCGCAAGTCGATCGCGACGGCACGACGCTCGCGACGCTGCCGAAGATCTGGACCGGCCTGACCGCGGCGGGCGTGACGCCCGCGGTGACGGAAGCGATGACGGCGAACCTGCCGAACGCGCCGTTCGCGATCGACGATCCGAACGGCTTCAACACGCCGATGAGCGTGACGACGCGCGATCTCGTTCACCGTTTCTACGAGAACCAGATGCAGATCGACGGCGGCAAGAACGACCGGTTCGCCGCGTGGTCCGACGCGGGCGGCCTCGTGATGGGCCACTACACGGCCGATCCGTCGAAGCTGCCGCTCTGGAAGCTCGCGCAGCAATACACGCTCGCCGACAACTTCTTCATGGGCACGTTCGGCGGCTCGTTCCTGAACCACCAGTACCTGATCTGCGCGTGCGCGCCATACTATGCGAACGCCGACAAGAGCCCGGCGGCGAGCCAGATCTCGGTCGTCAATCCGGACGGCGTCACGCTCACGCTCGCATCGAATTCGCCCGCGTCCGCGCTGTCGGGCCCGCCGAAGTTCGTGAAGTCGGGCGGCCTCACGCCGGATTTCTACGCGGTCAACACGATGCAGCCGCCGTATCAGCCGAGCGGCAACGCGGCCGCGACGGGCGGCGATCCGAACCTCGCCGATCCGTCGAATCCGTCGACGCTGCCGCCGCAAACGCAGCAGAACATCGGCGATCTGCTGACGAACGCCGGCGTCTCGTGGGCATGGTATAGCGGCGCGTGGGGCGCGGCGCTGCAGGCCGCGCAAAGCGGCACGTCGGGCGTGATCTACGGGCCGAACCTGACGGCGCCGAACTTCCAGCCGCACCACCAGCCGTTCAACTACTACGCGAACCAGGCGCCCGGCACCGCGAACCGCGCGCAGCACCTGCTCGACGCCGGCTCGAACGGCGCCGCGCTGATCCAGGCGATCGACGCGGGCAAGCTGCCGCAGGTCACGTTCTACAAGCCGCAAGGCAATTTGAACGAGCACCCGGGCTACACCGACGTCGCGTCGGGCGACCAGCACATCGCCGACGTGATCTCGCACCTGCAGAAGAGCCCGCAGTGGAACAACATGGTCGTCATCGTGACGTACGACGAAAACGGCGGCTTCTGGGATCACGTCGCGCCGCCGAAGGGCGACCGCTGGGGCCCGGGCACGCGCATTCCGGCGTTCGTCATCTCGCCGTTCGCGAAGCAGGGCTTCGTCGATCACACGCAATACGACACCGCGTCGATCCTGCGCTTCATCACGCGCCGCTACGCGCTGCCGCGCCTCGCCGGCCTCAAGCAGCGCGACGACGCGCTCGCCGCGAACGGCCTCAAGCCGATGGGCGACCTGACGAGCGCGCTCACGCTGTCGACGGGCAACTGAGCACGCGATCGATTCGAGACGACGCAACATCGCTTCTTCGGGCGGCTTCGGCCGCCCTTTTTGTTGCGCGCGTGCCGCGCATGCCGTGCGTGTGCGGCGAGCGGCTATGCGGCGCGGCGCGTCGGGGCTTGATTGAACACACGGGTCCGTACCCGCGCGCTTCGTCGCGTGCGCGACATGCGAGCCACGCAGCGCGACTTGCGACGCTCGCCCCGCAGCAATGCGGCATCATCCGCGCCGAACACGTCCGCCCGAAACCCCATGCGATCGCGCACGCCGCCCGCCGCTCACGAACGCACGACCCGGCGCCCGCCTCGTTTAGAATGCACGCTGCTTTTTTGACCGTCCCCTGCATTCCTAGCGAGACAGCCATGATCATCAAACCGCGCGTACGCGGCTTCATCTGCGTCACCACCCACCCCGCCGGCTGTGCGGCGAGCGTCCGCGAGCAGATCGCCCACGTCGCCGGCCGCGGGCCGATCGAGCGCGGTCCGAAGAAGGTGCTCGTGATCGGCGCGTCGACGGGCTACGGGCTCGCCGCGCGCATCGCGGCCGCGTTCGGCGCGGGCGCGGCGACGCTCGGCGTGTTCTTCGAGCGCGCGCCGGGCGACGCAAAGCCCGGCACGGCCGGCTGGTACAACAGCGCCGCGTTCCACGACGAAGCGGCCGCGCGCGGCCTGTATGCGGCGAGCATCAACGGCGACGCGTTCTCCGACGCGATCAAGCTAAAGACGATCGACGCGATCAAGCGCGACCTCGGGCAGGTCGATCTCGTCGTCTACAGCGTCGCCGCGCCGCGCAGGACGCATCCAAAGACGGGCGAGACGTTCCAGTCGACGCTGAAGCCGATCGGCCGCGCGGTGCGCTTGCGCGGGATCGACACCGACAACGAGGCGGTCAAGGAAACACTGCTGCAGCCGGCGACGCCCGACGAGATCGCGGGCACGGTCGCCGTGATGGGCGGCGAGGACTGGCGGATGTGGATCGACGCGCTCGACGCCGCCGGCGTGCTCGCCGATGGCGCGAAGACGACCGCGTTCACGTATCTCGGCGAGAAGGTCACGCACGACATCTACTGGAACGGCTCGATCGGCGAAGCGAAGAAGGACCTCGACGTGACCGTGCTCGCGCTCCGCGACAAGCTCGCGGCGCGCGGCGGCGACGCGCGCGTGTCGGTGCTGAAGGCGGTCGTCACGCAGGCGAGCTCCGCGATTCCGATGATGCCGCTGTACCTGTCGCTGCTCTTCAAGGCGATGAAGGAACGCGGCACGCACGAAGGATGCATCGAGCAGGTCGACGGCCTGTTCCGCGACAGTCTCTACGGCGCCAATCCGCACGTCGACGCCGAAGGCCGGCTGCGCGCGGACGGCCCCGAGCTCGATCCCGCCGTGCAGGAACGCGTGCTCGCGCTGTGGGACCGGGTGACGGACGACAATCTCTACACGCTCACCGATTTCGCCGGCTACAAGACCGAATTCCTGCGCCTCTTCGGCTTTGAGATCGACGGTGTCGACTACGACGCGGATGTCGATCCGAACGTACGGATTCCGAATCTGATCGAGTGATTCGCGAATCGGATGGACAGTCGCAAGCGGCCCCGCCCGTCCCCGCGGAACGACGCCGCACGCCACCGCACGGCACCGCCATCCGCGCGACGGCGCCTGCGCGACGATGACGCGCCGCCTGAACGGAACCGGCGTGCGACCTTCGTCGCGCCGCGCATGGAGCGCGCGCAGGCGGGCGCGGCACGCACTGTTCGAGCAAGCGGCCGCGCTCATCGGCCGTGAGGCCGTCGGTGACGATCCGCGGACCCGGGACCTCGATCCAGTCGAGCCCCGGGCTGTCGCCTTCGACGATCCGCGGGCAGTCCATCCGCCAGATGTCGAGATGCGACGTGCATGTCCACCCGCTCGCTACACGAGCCCGTTCTCCGACGCATACATGAACAGATCGACGTCGGACTTGAGGCCGAGCTTGCCCATCGCGTTGTGCTTGTGCGTGCTGACCGTCTTGATGCTGCGGCCGTAGCGGTTCGCGATGTCGGTCATCGTCATGCCGGTCGCGCACAGGCGCACGACCTCGATCTCGCGCGGGCTCAGTTGCGGCGGCGCGTCCGCCGCGCGCATCGCGAGCCCGCTCGCCGCGCCCGCGTGCGTGCCGACGAACGTCCGCCCCTGGCACACGGCGCCGACCGCGCGCGGCAGCTCGTCGAGGTCGCCGCGCTTGCTCAGCACCGCCAGCGCGCCCGCCTGACGCATCGTCCGCATCAGCACCGGGTTGTCGAGCATCGTCAAGACGATCACGCGGACCGAAGGATGGCCGTTGCGGATCGCGGTCAGCATCGCGAGGCCGTCGGCGGCGGGCGGGTCGGGCATCGCGAAATCGGTGATGACGATGTCGCACGGCGTCGTCTCGAGCAGCGCGAGCAGCCCGGCCGGGTCGTGCGCCTCCCCGACGATCGACACGTCGCCCATGCTCGCCAGCATGTGACGCACGCCCAACAGCACGAGCGGATGGTCGTCCGCGATCAACACTTGAACGCTCATTTACCTTCCTCCTTTTGGATCGCCGCGATCGCGCGATTGCGCCGGATGCGCAACGCAGCGCAGCAGATGGTTCACCATCGCGAGGATTTCGCGGGCCGCGCCGCGGATCGCGCGCGCGTCTGCCGCCCCTAGCAGATGGTGGAATTCGTCGAGCAGCGCATCGACATGCGCGTGGCCGAACAGGCTGTACGTGCCGCGCGCCGTGTGGCCCCACGCGCGCAGCTCGCGTTCTGACAGGCCTTCGCGCAGGTGGCGCGCCAGCGTGTCCCGGTCGCGCTCGAGCGCGCGGCGGCACGCGAGCAGGATCTCCGTGTGCGCCGCGCCGTCGGCGGGCGGCGCGCCGAATCCCGTCAGCAAGCGCGTCTTGTCGATCCGCGACGGATCGAAGCGCAGCGCAGGCGACGGCTCGATCGCATCGACGAGCGCGCGCTCGAGCGCGTCGAGCGTCGTCGGCTTGCCGATGCAGAACGTCATGCCGGCCGCGACGCAGCGCGCGAACTCGCCTTCCGACACGAGCGCCGTCACGCCGACGATAGGCGTCGCGCGCACGCGCGCATCCGGATGCGCGCGGATCGCCGTCGTCAACGCGACGCCGTCCATCCCCGGCATCCTGCAATCGGTGAGCACGACGTCGAATGCGTTCGTCTCGAGCGCGCGCAGCGCTTCGTCGCCGCTGCCGCACAGGTGCGCGCGATGGCCGAGCGCGTCGAGCTGATAACGAATCACCACACGGTTCATCTCCTGATCGTCGACGACGAGCACGCGATACGCGCGCGACTGCGCCCCCTCCGTCGCGCGCGCGCGCGCCGAATCGCGCGCATCGAGCGCGGCGCGCAAGCTCTCGACGAACGCGCGCCAGCCGAGCGGGTTGCTGCTCAGCCGCACGTGCGTTCCGCTGTCGATCCAGCCGGCCGGCTCCGCGGCGTCGGTCACGCCGACCCAGCCGAGCCGCGGCCTCGACGCGTCGACGCGCGCGTCGTCGCACAACACCGCGTCGACGTCCGCCGCGCCGCGCGCGGCGAGCCGCATGCCGGCCGCGCGCGCGTATGCGGTCAGCGTCGCCGCGAGCGCGGCATCGCCGACGTCGATCGACACCACGCGCTCGGCGAGCGCATCCGGCGCATAGCGGCGCGCCACGACCCCGCAGCGAATGCGCGCCGTCGCCGTGGTTCCCCTGCCTTCTTCGCTTGCAAGCGTCACGTCCCCTCCTAGCAATCTCGCGAGCCTGCGCGCAATCGCAAGCCCGAGCCCCGTTCCCGGCTCCGTTCGCCGCGCGCGCACGAACGGCGTGAAGAGCCGCCGCAGTTCGTCTGCGGCGATGCCGATTCCCGTGTCGACGATCGTCGCGACGATCTCGACCGAGCCGTCGACGCCGTCCGCCGCGCGCACACGCACCGACACGCTGCCGCGCTCCGTGTACTTGATGCCGTTGCCGATCAGGTTGACGAGAATCTGCCGCAGCCGGTTGCCGTCCGTCAGCACGGCCGCCGGCACATCGGCGTCGACGTGCAGCCTGACCTGCAAACCCTTGCGATGCGCGTGCGCCGCGAGCATCGCGGTCACGCTGTCGACGAGCTCGCGCACGTCGACGCGCGTCTTCTCGATCGCGAATTGCCCGGCCTCGATGCTCGCGTGATCGAGAATGTCGTTCAGCACGCGCGCGAGCGACTGCCCGGAGTCCTGCACGAGACTCAGCAGCCGCTGTTGCTCAGGCGCGCGCAGCCCTTCCTTCAACAGCTCGACGAGCGCGAGCATGCCGTTGACGGGCGCGCGCAGCTCGTGGCTCACGGTCGCGAGCGAGCCCCGGCTCGCGCGCAGCGCCGCCTGCAAACGCTTCAGGTCGCGGTGCGCCCATCCGTAGCTCACCAGCGCGACGAGCACATTGCTGCCGCCCCACAGCAACGGGTACAGGTGTGACCACTTGCAGGGCGCCGTCGCGACCAGCATGCCGTCCTGCATCCGATTCGAGGCCTGCGACAGCGTCCAGAACGCGAGCGCTGCAGCAGAGATGCACACCAGTATGCGTCGACAGAATTTGCCTCCGCAAAAGCCGTCGCTTTTCATACTTTTATCCCATTTGGAACCTCGCCAGAATACGCATCTCTTCCGTTTCCGGAAAAAACCCGCACCTCCTTTTTCTTGTCGGCGTTCCGTTTATGGGTAGGGTCGTTTATCCCATCGCACGTGCGCTTTCTCCGATTCTTCGATTCGATGGCGCGCAGTCGCGAGCGGCGCCGTCCGCATTTCAACCGGCCCGAAACGAGCGTGGGACGGCCTCTCGCGAATGTCGACGATCAACGCTTGCGCAATGCGATATTCTCGCGCCCGATTTGGCCATTTCGGGTTTTGCGCGTCGTCAAATCCACGCGTCGTTCGAAAACGAAAGAAACTAATCCATCTTGCCTTCTCACCTCCATGTCCCCCGCTCGATTCGAATGTCCGAAACGATTTCCGAAAAGCGCCGGCTCGCGGCTAATAGCGCACGTCGACGACCACGCTGTCCGTGTACGTGCCGACGGCGGGCGTCTGCTGATCCGAATAGATCCGCGCGGTGTACGGGAACTGCTGCGCCGCCTGGCCGTCGGCCGCCGCGCCGCTGCCGGCGCGGTTCGTCGACTGGCCCCACGCCGCGCCGCCGCCCATGCCGAAAATGTCGTACTGCAGGCGGTTCGCGCCGCTCGCCATCTGCCGGCGGCCGCTCGCATGCGGGTTCGCGCCGCTGCTCAGGCCGACCGTGTAGACCATCCCTTTCGTGCAGGTGAGCGACACGCTGCCCGTCACGGGCGCGAAGCCGGCGACCGTCGGCGCGGCGCCGAAGTTCACGTCGGGCGCGGCGATCACGCAATCGTTGGTCACGGTGATCGTCACCGGCACGACCGCCGTGCCCGAGCCCTGGTCGCGGCCGAGACAGATGCCGAGAATGCCGATCCCGCTGCAGTAATTCCAGGTCCATGAGATCGTCAGCGTGTCGGTGTACGTGCCCGCCGCGACGTTGCTGCCCTGGATCGTCCGGAAATATAACGGCAGTGTCTGCGCAGGACCACCGAAGATCCCGAGCAGATTCAGCAGTTGCCCGCTCGCCCAGTTGTAGGTCATGCCGAAGTCGAGCTTGATCGAGTAGTTCTGGTCGGCGAACGTCGAGTACGGCACCGAATCCCCCGTCGAGCCGACAAGCTTGCCGCCGTGCGCCGACGTGATCGTCGCGTCGATCTGGTCGCCGATCACGAAGAGGCCGAGCAGCGCGCCCGAGCAAGACAGGCCGCTGCTCGTCGTCGACGTCGACTGCGGCTGGCTCGCGGCGACGAACGACGTGACCGTGCCGAACGACGCGGGCGCCGCGCTCACGACCGAGCACGACGCGTGCGCGTGCAGCGCCGCGAAGAGACCGGGCGCGAGCGCCGCCGCGGTGCGCGCGAAGAATTTGCAGAATGGCTTCATCGAGAATCCCTGTCGTTATTCGCCGCACGCGAGCGGACCGATGCGGCTCATCTGCGCCGCGTCGACGTCGGCGTCGAACGTCGCGCGGCACGTGCGGCCGTCCGGCGTCGTGACGCGCAGGTGATTGATCGCGGACAATCCTTCGAGATAAGTCTCGCCTTGCCAGCCGACGAGCGCGGTCTGGCCGCTCTCCTCGTGCAGCACGCGCGAGCCGATCCCGAGCGGCCGCCCCGCGGCGTCGACGAGCGCGATTTGCGCCGAGACGACCCGCTGGATCGGAAACGTGACGAGCGCGCCGCCGTGATCGCGCACGGCCACGCGCTTCTCGACGATCGGCACGCGCACGTTGCTCGGCAGATCGAGCGGATCGATCTCGTACTTGCCCGCGTAGTACGACGGCGCCCATGGCACGAGCAGGTGGCCGCCGCCGTCGGTCTTGCCGACGAGCTGATTCTCGTAGCGCACCGGCACGCCCTTGCGGCCTTGCGTGTCGATCAGCACGAACGCGTCGTCGACGCGGTTCGCGGGCAGCATCGCGCCGTCCATCACGACGACCGAACCCTGCACCTCGCCCCAGCGCGCATAGCCGCGTCCCGCGCCATAGCCGTACGCGCCGCCCTGCACCTGGAAGTAGCGGTTGCGCCACGTCGCGTCCGCCTGCTGATAGTGCGAGCCGCCGCCCGCGTATGCGAGATTCCAGCCGAAGCCGCCGTCGCTCGGCACGCTGCGGCTGTATTGCACGCGCTCGCTGACGCCGTTGTTCTCGTCGCGCGCGACCGAGCCCGTCACGACGCCCTTGTCGCCGAGCGGCACGATCAGTTGCACTTGCGCGGCGAGCCCGTGGTCGCCGATCGTCTTGTTGACCGACGCGTAGATCGTCGCGCGCCGGAAGATCGGCCGCGTGTACGACAGGTTCGCGATCCGCGTGCGCGAGCCGTCCGCGCCGCGCACGTCGAAGTAGCCGGCGCCGAGCGTGCCGCCGATCACGCCGAGATTCAGCGCGCCCGTCGCTTGCGTGCTGTTGCGCACGAGCCGATATGTGACGTCGGACGGCAGATCGTAGACCGACAGGTCGCGAAACCCGCCGGTGCGCTGAATGCGCTGCAGCGCCACGCTGAACCGCTGCGATGAATAGCTGTAGCCGAACGCATACTGCTGACCCGACGTGCCCGCGAGGCTGCTTTGCGTCGCCGCGAAGTTGAGCACGCCGAACATGCCGGCGCCGACGTCGAGCCCGAGGCCGCCGAGCGCGAAGCGTTCGCCGCCTTCCGCGTGGCCTTCGATCGTCAGGTAATCGGTGAGACCGTAGCGCGCGGTGCCCGACGCCGCGAGCTTGCCGTAAGAGAACGAGCGGATTCCGTAGTCGCGCCGCATCGCGCCGACCGACAGCGAATAATCGGACAGCCCCTTCTGCAGCAGCGTGTTCGCGACGTAGAACGGTATCGTCGTCGCGACCTGGCGGCCGAGCGCGTCGGTCGTCACGACGGTCGCCTCGCCCGCGCCGTTGATGAACGGCACGTTGTTCAGCGTGAACGGCCCGGGATTGACCTGCCCCGTCGTCGTCCTGCTGCCGTTGATGAACAGATCGACGGCGGTCGGCACCGCGGCTTGGCCCGAGAACTGCGGCAGCGGATACGTGACGATGTCGGGCCGCACCTTGAAGTCGCGCTCGACCGACACGCCGCCCAAGCGCACCGCGCTGCTCCACGACAGCGCGCCCGTGATCACGTCGCCCGCCGTGTACGTGAGCATCCGGTCCTGGTCCGAGTAGCGCCAGGATGTGTCGTAGCGCAGATAGCGGTTGCTCGCGACGCCGCCGCTGCCGCCGTAATCGCGCCGGTAAACGCCCGTGTTCGTGACTGTGCCCCACGTGTCGAAGAGCCGCGCTTCGGTCCACGCGGACGTGTAACTCGTGCCGAGCGTCGGCGAATTCGCGTAGACGTCGTAATTGAACAGAAGCCCGAAGCTCACGGCCGCGGGCGTGCGGTCGTACAGCCGGCGCGAGCCGACCGCCTGCCGCGGCAGCCAGTCGGGCGGCACGGTCAGCTTCAGGCGCTGATCGGTGCTCTCGTATTCCGCCTGCACGCCGTCGAGCCTGGACAGGTCGACGAGCGCGTCCGGATCGGCGTGCGTGCGCACCGACGCCTGCGCGAGGTCGCCTGCACGCGCGTAGTAGACACCCTCGCGATAGCGGATCGGCACGATCCGCCCCGTCGACAGCTCGTTGACGACGAGCTCGAGGTACAGCGTGCCGTGCGTCGCCGCGCCGCCGGCGGGCGGCGGCGCTCGACCGAAGCTGTCCGCGAGCGTCATCGGCTCGCCCGCCCGCGCGTCCCCCGCCGCCGCGAACGCAATTCCCACCGCCCACGCCGCCGCGCGCCGTCGCGGCAGTCTTCTCGTTCCGTGTTCGTTGTACCGCTTCAAGGCATTTCCCCGTCGCGACGTCGTCGCTTGTGTCGTGATGCGGATTACCGGTTCGAAGCGGCGCCGTCCACGTCGATTGCGAGGTCGGCCACGCCGTTGACGGTGGCGACCAGCTTGGAATTGGAATTGACCTTCAGGCCGTCGGGCAGCGCCCAGCGCATCTGCGCGCCGGGCAGCACGTAGCCGAGCAGGCCGCGCGCGAAGTCGGCGCGCGCGCCGTTCGATTCGAATGCCGCGTGCGTGATCCGCGCGTGCACGGGGCCGCGGTTCGATACGACGAGCCACCGCTTGCCGCCGTCGCTCTCGACGTGCCAGTGGAGCGCCGGCCGCCCCGCCGTCGCCGGATCGCGGCGCTTGTCCGGGTTCTCCTTCGTCCACAGGCCGCCGCCGTAGACGAAGAGCGGCACCGAGTAGTGCATCTGGAACTTGACGCCGAGCGACGCCTCGTTCGCCGATTTCTGCGCGTCGTCGTCCGGCTGCGGGATCTCGTCGATCAGCACGCGGTACGCTTCCTCGGTGCCGGGCGCGACGTCCGCGAGGCGCGTCAGCCGGATGAGCTGGCGCTTGCCGGGCGGCACGGTCGCCATCGGCGGGCTGCCCGCGATGCGCGGCTGGTTTTCGTCGTAGACATCCTCGCCGTTCGCTTCGCGCCAGCCGAGCACACGCACCTGCAGCGTCACCGGCCGGCGATCGCGGTTCTCGAGCCACAGCGCCGCCGCGCGCTGGTCGCTCTCGATCACGGGATCGATCGGCCAGATCATCACGGACGCCGCCGCATGCGCGTGCTGCACGGCGAACGACGCCGCGGCCGCCGCGCACAGCAGCGCGCGGCACAGCATGCGGCCGGCACGCGCTGGCGTGCCAGGCGATCTCGATACATTCATGACGGGTTCCTGATTGATTAATAGCTGAGCGTGACCTGCGCGGTGTCCGTATAAGTGCCGGCGGGCGCGTTGCCGCCCGGCAGCGTCAATGCGCCGTAGATCGGCAGCGTGATCGTCCCTGACACGGGCAGCGACACCGCCTGTCCGATCGCGATCGCCTGCGTGCGCCCGGAATCCGAATACAGTTGATAGGCGACGCGTGCGCCGCCGCTCGCCAGATTGCGCTGCGTGTTACCCGCGCTCGCGTTCGCGCCGCCGTCGATCGTCATCTTCAGCGTCCAGCCGGGCGAGCATTCGATCTGCAGCGCGCCGCCGCCGACCGCCGCAGTCGCCTGCCCCGTCGCCACGGCCGGATGCGCGCCGAAGTCGAGCGTGCCGAAGTTCAGGCCGCTCGTCGGCCCGCCGCCCGCGACGCCGCAGCCCGCGACGATCTGCGCGCTGACCGTGAAGGCCTGGGTTCTGGGCAACAACGTGTCGGCCCGGCCGGTAGCCGGCAGCGACGCGACGCACAGCAGAAAAACCACTCGTACTCGTTGTAAGGTCGACATGACGAACGGAAATCTGGGATCGCCTCGCGGCTCGCTTGCGCGCGGGCCGCGAGGCCGGACTGAACGGAATCGACGCGCTCGCTTACCAGCCGAGCGTGACGTTCAGCACGTCGGTGTACGTGCCCGCGGCGAGCGCCGACGAGTTCGTCTTGTTGACGACGCCGAAGAGCGGCAGCGCGAACGCGGAGCCCGGCGTCGGCACCGACACCGATTGCGGCGTGCCGGCGACGTATTGCTGCGAGTGGCCCGCGTCCGCGTAGACTTCGTACGGCACGAAGCTGCCGCCGTTTGCGAGCGCACGCGTGCCCGTGCCGACCGTCGCGCCCTTCGACGCGTTCTGGCCGCCGTCGATCGTCACCTGGATCGACGTGACGTCCGGCGAACACGTGACTTGCGTCGTCGTCGAGCCGCCGCCTTTTGCCGCACTCGCGAGCTGGCCCGTGAAGCCGCTCGGCTGCGTGCCGAAGTCGAGCGTGCCGAAGTTTGTCGCGCTGACCGAGCCGCCGCCCGTATCGACCGCGCAGCCCGTCGTCAGCACGAGTTGCGAGTTGACCGTCCCCGTGAGCGGGCTGGTTTGTGCCTGCGCGCCGGCACAAGCGGACACGCAGGCGACAGCCGCCCAAACTTTCCAGTGAGCCTTCATGTTGTTTCCTTCTGTGTGGTGAAAATGAACTGTTGCTGCTTACCCGCCCGGATCACCAGTCGAGCGTGATCCCGAGCAAATCCTCGTAAGTCCCCGACGGCAGCGCGCGCGCCATGCCGTTGACGACGCCGAAGAGCGGCAGCGTCACGTCGTCCTGCCGCCCGTCGACGAGAAACGACTGCGGCAGAAGCGGCACGTACGGCACGCTGCGCGCCGCGTCGCGGTATACGTTGTACGGAATCCGGCCGACGACGCGCCCGTCCGCGCCGCGCTTGACCAGATAGCGGGTCGACTGGTCGCCGTTGCGACCGCTGTCGATCGACACCAGAAAGCCGCTGATGTCCGGACTGCACACGACGCGCACCGCGCCGTTCGACGTCGCGCGGCCGTCCGCCGTGAGGTAGTCGGACCAGAGCGGTCCCTGCGCGCCGAAATCCAGCTGGCCCGAATCCACGCTTCCGGCAACGCCCGCGACCTCGCATCCGCGGCTGACTTGCAAATTCACCTGCATCGTGCCGGTCAGCTGCCCGGCCGAGACAGTCGCGAAAAACAGCATGAATGCCGCCCCGCTCACCATCTGCACCACACGCTTGCGCATTTCGCTCTCCACACGATCGCCCGTTGATCTCGTTGTTATGTTTCGATGGCCCGATCGCCGCGCGCAGCGGCCCCGTCGCCTCGCGCGCGCCATCGCGCGCCATGCATGACCGACGCTTGCCGCCCGGCCCGTGTCGCGATTGCCGCGAACGAGCACGGGCGAACGGCAACGCATCGCGCACCGCCGCCGCGGCAGGCAAAGTCGGAAATCAGATTCGGTCGACCCGGTTTTTAATTGGTTGAGGTCGACTAGATTGGTCTACTCGATTGCGGTTATCTCAGAATCGCGCCCCGATTCCATCGAAAATATAATTGAATAGATGATGAATGGTCATCGTAATTGTTACTATCGGAAGAATCCGAGTTTCTGAAAATTTGACAATATTTAAAGATTCTTTCTGGCCGTCATAATGATCGTTTGAAACACGATCTGCGCAGCCGCAGCTTGCATCGATACGGCGCTGGCGCCGCGTTGCGCGGTCGAAAGCGGGCAAACGAAACGGAATTCGCGTGACTGAAACAGTCGGATTACGCATTTCGAATGCGTGGCATCGAGAAATGACGTGCGCACGCGAATGAAAAATTTCGATTTGACTCAATTAATCGAGCATTCAATTACGCCATGCCGGCAATATTTATCCTGATTATTGTCTATCGGCGCGCCGCCCATTAATTAAAAAGTGAATTCCAATGCAATGGCGGCGCATAAGAAAATTCGAATATTTCGGCATCCGGATGATTGACGCCGATCGCATGCGACATGCGACATGCAACATGCGACGCAATGGCGTCGCAGGAAGGTCGCGCATGTATTCCGTCGAACGGCCGCGCCGCACGCCTGAGCGTCAGCTCGCCTGGAACTGCGGCAGCAGCTCGGCGAACCGGTCGGCGAGCGTCCGGCGCGAGCGCTTCGGCCAGATCGCCGTCAACGGAAATTCTGGCAGCGCCTGTCCGTCGGCGACCGTACTGAAATCGACGCCCTCGAACGTCAGCGTCCGGATCGACGACGGCAGCAGCGACACGCCGCAGCCCGCCGCGACACAGGCGATCACGGTCAGCGTGCGGTTCGCGTCCTGAACGACCTCGATCGGATGCCCCGCCAGCCGAAACGCGCTGAGAATCGCCGCCCGTATCGACGGCAACTGCTCGTGCGGAAACCAGATAAGCCCGGCGCGCGACAGTTCCCGCAGCGTGATCGTGCCGTCCGGCTGCCGGGGAAACGACTTCGGAATCACGGCAATCAGCGGATCGCGGCGAATCAGCTTTTCGTTGACCGGACCGCCGATCGCGACGGGCGTATGGAGAATCCCGATGTCGATCTCGCCGCGCTCGAGCGCGACGACCTGCTCCGCATTGCTCATCTCGCGCATCACGAGATCGACGCGCGGCGCGGCCGCACGCAGCGCGCATACCGCGGACGGCAGCGTGCCGAACAGCGCGGCCGACACGAATCCGATGCTGAGCCGCCCTGCCCGCTGCGCGCCGATCTCGCTTGCGCGGCGCGCGGCGGCGTCCATCCGCGCGAGGCTCAGGCGAATGTCGTCGACGATCGCTTCGCCCGCCGTCGTCAGCGTCGCACCGCGTCTCGAACGATCGAACAGCTTTACGCCGAGCTCCCGCTCCATTTTCGTCAGCGCATGACTGAGCGCGGGTTGCGCGACGCCCAAGCGGATCGCCGCGTGGGTCAGGCTGCCGGTGTCGGCGATGGCCAGGAAATAACGAAGATGCTTGGATTCCATAATCACGCGGCTCGATGAGTCTCTGCTTCGATCGTCGCGCCGTCGCATCGCCGAAACGACATACAGACTTCGCGAATACACGATTTCATTCTGCCCTTACTCCAAATAGACGAACTCGGTCATCCGATTTACAACACCTCGATTATTCAAACAAACAGAACGAATTGATTGATCGTTTCACAAGAACGCTCAAACCATGCCGAATCGGACATACGACGATGCAATCAAATCCACATAAGCCTTGACGAGCATTCCCACTTGCACGATCGACGACGCCACGGAATCCGTAATCATAATTTTCTTTTATCAATAACGCTTGGATTCGTGATGCATATGTCGTTTACCCCTCGATAAAATATGGCGATATGATGCGGGCTTTTTCCCAATCATTTATAGCGACATCATTCTGGAGAGCGCGAGTGAGCTGGTACAAAGAAATATCGCCCGTGGAAAGACGCACATTCAAAGGATGTTTTTCCGGATGGGCGCTGGACGGCGTCGACACGCAGATGTTCAGCCTCGTCATTCCCGCCTTGCTCACGTCATGGGGCATCGGCAAAGGGCAAGCGGGCTTGATCGGCGGCGCGACGCTCGCCGCGGGCGCGATCGGCGGACTGCTCGCCGGCGCGATCGCCGATCGCTTCGGCCGCGTGCGCGCGCTGCAGATCACCGTGTGCTGGTTCTCGCTGTTCACGTTCCTGAGCGCATTCGCGCAGAACTTCGAGCAATTGCTGGTGCTGAAGGCGCTGCAAGGGCTCGGCTTCGGCGGCGAATGGACCGCGGGCGCGGTGCTGTTGAGCGAAACGGTTCGTGCGCAGCACCGCGGCAAGGCGATGGGGATCGTCCAGAGCGCGTGGGGCTTCGGCTGGGGCGGCGCCGTGCTGCTCTACACGTTGATCTTCTCGTGGCTGCCGCCCGAATGGGCGTGGCGCGTGCTGTTCGCGATCGGCGTGCTGCCCGCCCTCCTCGTGCTGTACATCCGGCGCGCCATTCCTGAGCCGGCGCGCGACGATTCGCACACGGCAGCGGCGGCGGCGCCCGTGCAGTCGACCAAGAGCATCTTCGATCCGTCGGTGCTCAGGATGACGATCGTCGGCGGCCTGATCGGCGTCGGCGCGCACGGCGGCTACCACGCGATCACGACCTGGCTGCCGACTTACCTGAAGACCGAGCGCCACCTGTCCGTGCTCGGCACGGGCGCATATCTCGCCGTGATCATCGTCGCGTTCATCATCGGATGCATGACGAGCGCGTACTTGCAGGACCGCATCGGCCGTCGCCGGAACCTGATGCTGTTCTCCGCCTGCTGCGTCGTGACGGTCAATCTGTACGTGCTGCTGCCGCTCAACAACGTCGCGATGCTGCTGCTCGGCTTCCCGCTCGGCTTCTTCGCGGCCGGCATCCCGGCCACGCTCGGCGCGCTCTTCAACGAACTCTATCCGAGGAACGTGCGCGGACGCGGCGTCGGCTTCTGCTACAACTTCGGGCGCGTCGCGTCGGCGATCTTCCCGGTGCTCGTCGGGCACATGGGCACGTCAATGCCGCTCGGCCTCGCACTCGGCATCGACGCGGGCATCGCTTACGGGCTCGTGTTCGTCGCCGTCTGGTTCCTGCCCGAGACGCGCGCGCGCGATTTCCAGGCGTCGCAGCCCGATTCCCGGATCCGCGAAGCGGCGCTGTAGGAGTCGACCGGCATTTTCAGGCGCCCGTCATTTCGTGGATTTTTCATGGATCAGGCATCGAACGATCCGGCAGTCGAAACGACGGGCCGCACCACCGCCACTCGCGCGCACGACGCGTGCGATCCGCTGATCGACGCGTGGTACGGGGACGGCGTCGCACCGATCGAAGCCGTCGATTCGCACGCGCACGTGTTCTTGCGAAGCCTGCCACGCATTCAGTCCGCGCGGCACTCGCCGGAATACGACGCGACGCTCGAATCGTACGTCGCCCATCTGAGCGCGTGCGGGATCACGCACGCGGTGCTCGTGCAGCCGAGCTTTCTCGGCACCGACAATCACTTCTTCGTCGACATACTCGCGCGCTATCCGCAGCGCTTTCGCGGCGTCGCGGTCGTGAATCCGGGCATCGCCGAAGACGAATTCGCGCGACTCGAAGCAACGGACGTGGTCGGCATCCGCCTGAATCTCGTCGGCGCGTCGATTCCGGATTTCACCTCGCCCCGCTGGCGCGCGCTGCTCGCGCGGGCGAACGCGCTCGGCTGGCATGTCGAAGTGCACCGGGACGCGGCCGACCTCCCCGCGATCATTCCCGCGCTGCTCGACCAGTCTTGCCGCGTCGTCGTCGATCATTTCGGGCGGCCGGCGCCGCATCTCGGCACGCGCGATCCGGGCTTCCGCTTTCTTCTGTCGATCGCCGGCACGGGACAGGTGTGGGTCAAGCTGTCCGCCGCGTATCGCAACATCGATACCGGAGACGGCACCGCATTCGGCACGCGTGCGGCCTGCGAGCTGCTCGGCGCGTTCCCGGCGCATCGTCTCGTCTGGGGCAGCGATTGGCCGCACACGCAGCATCGCGATCGAACCGATTTCCGCACGACGCGCTCGGCGCTCGACGACTGGGTTCCCGACCCGTCGCAACGGCGCATCATTCTCTGCGACTCGGCGCGCGCGCTGTTTCGCTTCGATCGATGACGACTTTGTTCGGGACATCGATGCATCACGTTGTACGCATCCGATGTATGTCAAAAATTTATGAATATCTAAATTCGATCCGCTGGATTGCGTCGACGCCGGCCGTTAGAATTTTGTCATCCAAATGATGATCTTCCGAGTCCCTGTCCGACAGGCTTCGCGCTCGAACGGATGTCGAATCGGCGTGCCATCGCGAGGACATCGGGCATCGTCAATGGATACCGGTTTTTCATCCCCGCAAGCGGGCCAGGCCGACGCTTCGCCTGCTTGCAGCACGCCGCCGCTTGACCGCGAACGGCATCGCGATCGACGCCGAAGCACGGTCGCATTTTTCGTTTCACTTGCCGATCGCCGCGTCGGATTTCGCCTGTTTCCGATCGGCGACCGACTTGTCGTCATTCGTCAATCACACACAACCATGCATTTGCCAGCCAATATGGGACGCGATCGAATCCCGACAGGCAAGGGAGCAATTTTTCGATGGAAACTTACCTCGACCTTCTGGCTGAACGAGAAGCCCTAATGATCAAACTGGACGCCGCCCGCACGGAAGCGCGAAGCACGGCGCTGTCCGAAGTGAAGCGAATTGTCGAGGAATTCGAGTTCACGACGCAGGAGGTGTTCGGACGTGCCGGCGCGTTGCGCCGTCGCGGCAGACTCAAGCCGAAGTACCGCGATCCGAAAACCGGCGCGACGTGGACCGGCCGCGGCCGCCCGCCGTCGTGGATCGCCGGGAAGGATCGCACGGCGTTCGTCGTGTAACGCCGGTTCCGCTCCGCGCCGGACGACAACGTTTGCTTGCGCCATGGGCGCTACGCACAAGCGACAAGAAAGCCCACACCGCTCGTTCGAGCCGTGTGGGCTTTTTCGTTGCCGCTATCCGATAGCGCACGCGAGCGGCCACAGCATTGTTCGCCGTTTTTGTCGGGAATCGGGCGCCGAGACGGGAAACGATCTGCCATCGGTCGATCGCCCGATCCACGGTTATCGAAGCCGAGGCCCGAACGACCGGGCGGCCATGATCGGTCATGTCCGACCGGGGTGCTTCATCGTGCGGATGCACGCGACATTCGCCGGACTATGTCGTGTGTGCAGCGCGGCTGCCGTTTCGCATGGCGCGCCGCCACGACTGAACAACAAACGATCCTGCCATCGAGCCGCCCGCGATGCGCAACGGCATCCGCCTGTCAGAACGCCGGATGACACTCGAACGCGAGTTGTGCGTGCGCTTGCGGCCCGCTGCCGCGGTCGACGGATTCCCGCTTCACGCTCGCTTGCATCCCGCGCTGCGCGCAGTAGCTCGTCGCCTCGTTAACGGCCCGCTCGTGCGCGCCGGCCCACGACAGCAAAATGCCGCGCGAGCTCGAATCGACGGTGTAGACGTCCGGCTTTTCGGTCGCGCTGATGTCGGATGCGCTTGAGCACGCGGCCAGCAGCAGCGCGCTGACCACGATCGATAAGGACGACGATTTGAGAACGCGTAGTTTCAATTTCGAAAGCGGGCTCTTCGAGCAGCCTGGGAACAATGGGACACGCGAAAGTATGCCCGGCTCTTCGCGATAGATCATTGCCCTCACGATTAACAGTCCGTTTCGCTAACGCAAACAATGTGTGTCGCATGCGCGGTACTCCGCCCGCGCTTCCCGGTTGGGCGCCGCGCCGCACGTGGCATCGTCGAGCGACGCATCCGACCCTCCCCCGTCGTCCTCAACGATGCGCGTGTGCCACCGTCCGCCGCGCAGCGGAAGTTCCGCGATGTCGCTGCCCAATATGTGGGAAGGTTCGCATGTCATCACGATGCACTGTGAGCCACGCCCTCCATAGGCATCGCCTATGCCGGACAAAGGAAACGCGTCCTAGCGGATTGTCCGCGGGGCCGCGAAAATAGTCGGATCGGACGGCGCATCGATCATCGAGCGGCACGTCGCGTCGTTGCGATAGCGCCGGCACGGTAGACGTGGCGGGCGATCATTTGCGGATGCTTCGGAAAACGCGCTCCGACGCGCGTCATTTTCGCGACCTTAGGCTTGGCTCGGCGATTTCGTCTGCACCGTTGACGTCGCTCGACTTCGCCATTCGACGTGCGCCCGCGCGCGGTCACGCCGCGCTTCCGCGCAACGCGGCACACGGAAAGCGGCACACGGCGCGCGGCGCGAAGCACGTGCGACGCATCGATCGCGCGGATATCCGCCCGTCGCTGGATCGCGAATCAAACCCGTGCGTCCTGCACTGCCTCGCCGATTGCGCACGCCGCGTGCCGCGCTCCCGATCAGCCGTCACACGGGCGGCTCGGCTCGCGGGCGCAGCGAGATGCCAGCCCACACGCCACTGTCCGCGAGCTCCGCGATCAGCTCGACGATCGTCTCGCGCACCGCGAGCGCCGCCGAGCTCACGGGCGACGTGTTCGACCAGCACAGGCTCGCCGGACGCCGTATCTCCGGCTCGACGATGCGGCGCATCTTCGGGCGGTTCGCCGCATCGCGCAGCGCGAGCGCCGACGCGGGAAGAATCGTGCACGCGGCGCCCGATTGCGCGATCGACAGCAGCGTCGGCAGCGAATCGATGTCGGCGACGATGTTAAGCGGCACCTCCTCGCGTGCGAAGATCCGCTCGAGCAAGAGTCGCAGCCCGTTCGACACGCTCGGTGCGACGAGCGGCACGCCCGCGAGTGCGGCGAACGCGCAGGTTCGGGCGCGCGGCGACACGGCGCCACCCGGCTCGCCGAGCAGGAACAGCGCCTCGTCGAGCACGGGCATCGCGGTGATGCCCGTCGTGTTGGATTCGCGGAACAGGATCGCAAGATCGAGCCGGCCGTTCGCGAGCAGCTCGTTGATGTAGCCGCTCATGCTCTCGAAGAACTGCAGACGAATGCCCGGATAGCGAGCGCGTACGCGCTCGAACACCGGCATCGCGAGCACCGACGCCATCGTCGTCGGAAAACCGACGGCGACCGTCCCCGATTCCGCGCCCGCGCCTTCACGCACCTCCTGCCGCAGCTGATCCATCTGCCGCAGCACGAGCCGCGCGTGACGATACAGCGCCTGCCCCGCCGCCGTCGGCTTCACGCCTTGCGGACTGCGCACGAGCAGCGCGACGCCGAGATCGTCCTCGAGCTTCGCGATCTGCTGGCTCAACGACGGCTGCGCGACGTACAGTTTCTCCGCCGCTTTGCCGAGGCTGCCGTACTCGACGATACTGACGAAATAGCGAAGCTGACGGACGTCCATGGCAAGGCCGGTCGATCGAAAAGCCATAGGATACGCCTATGCCCGGCACATTCAATTGGTATTTCCCGCGCGACGCCGGTTCACCTAAAGTCGTCTCCATCCTATTCCAAGCAGCCCGGCCCGCCCGGCGATGGAGACGACAATGCACGCCACACCCGCGGACCGCCGCGACGACGCGGTCCGGATCGTCACCGACCTCATTTCCCCCGCTCCCGCCGCCGCGCTCGCCGCGACGCTCGAGCGCGACGCGCCCCCGCGCATCGGCGACGCACTGCCGCCGATCTGGCACTGGGCGTACTTCTGGACGGCCGTGCGGCAATCCGGACTCGGCCTCGACGGCCACCCGCGCACGGGCGGCTTCCTGCCCGATCTCGGCCTGTCGCGCCGGATGGCGGCGGGCGGCCGCCTGCGCTTTCTCGCGCCGCTCGCGATCGGCGATACCGCGACGCGTACGTCGCGCGTCGCGTCGCTCGCGCACAAGGACGGACACAGCGGCCGGCTCGCGTTCGTCACGATCGAGCACGTGATCGAGTCGAACGGCGCTCCCGTTATCCACGAAGCGCAGGACATCGTCTATCGCGAGCCCGCCGAACCGGGCGCGCCGCTGCCGCCGCCGAAAGCGCCGCCCGACGGCGCCCAGTGGCAACGCGAAATCGCGCCCACCGAGGCGCTCCTCTTTCGCTATTCGGCGCTCACCTTCAACGGCCATCGCATCCATTACGACCGATCCTATGCGCGGCGGGCGGAAGGCTATCCGGACCTCGTCGTTCACGGCCCGCTGATCGCGACGCTGCTGCTCGATCTCGTGTCGCGCGCCATGCCGGAGGCTGTCGTCGTCGACTACGCATACAAGGCCGTGCGGCCGACGTTCTTCGGCCACGCGTTCACGCTGTGCGGCCGCCGCGCGCCCGACGGCGGCTCGGTCGAACTGTGGGCAAAAGATCACGACGGCTGGCTGACGATGTCCGCCCGCGCGTCGCTTGCCCGATAACTTCAAACGTTGCCCCGAACACTCATGAATCACGTCATCGATCCCTATCAAGACATCCGCGAAGCGCTCCGCGATCTCTGCAGCCAATTCCCCGCCGAGTATTTCCGCAAGGTCGACGAAGCGCGCGGCTACCCCGAAGCGTTCGTCGACGCGCTGACGAAAGCCGGCTGGCTCGCCGCGCTGATCCCGCAGGAATACGGCGGCTCGGGCCTCGGGCTCACCGAAGCGTCGGTCATCATGGAAGAGATCAACCACTCGGGCGGCAATTCCGGCGCATGCCACGGCCAGATGTACAACATGGGCACGCTGCTGCGCCACGGCAGCGCCGAGCAGAAGCAGCGCTATCTGCCGCGCATCGCGTCGGGCGAGCTGCGGCTCCAGTCGATGGGCGTCACCGAGCCGACGACGGGCACCGACACGACGAAGATCAAGACGACGGCCGTACGGCGCGGCGAGCACTACGTCGTGAACGGCCAGAAGGTCTGGATCTCGCGGATTCAGCACTCCGATCTGATGATCCTGCTCGCGCGCACGACGCCGCTGTCGGACGTGAAGAAGAAGAGCGAAGGCATGTCGATCTTTCTCGTCGATCTGCACGACGCGATCGGCAAGGGCATGACGGTCCGCCCGATCCCGAACATGGTGAACCACGAGACCAACGAGCTGTTCTTCGACAACCTCGAGATTCCCGCCGAGAACCTGATCGGAGCAGAAGGTCAGGGCTTCAAGTACATCCTCGACGGGCTGAACGCGGAACGCACGCTGATCGCGGCCGAGTGCATCGGCGACGGCTACTGGTTCATCGACAAGGTGTCGCAGTACGCGAAGGATCGCGTCGTGTTCGGCCGCCCGATCGGCCAGAACCAGGGCGTGCAGTTCCCGATCGCGCGCGCGTACGTGAACATCGAGGCGGCGAGCCTGATGCGCTATCGCGCGTGCGCGCTGTTCGACGCGCACGCGCCCTGCGGCGCGCAGGCGAACATGGCGAAGCTGCTCGCCGCGGATGCGTCGTGGGAAGCCGCGAACGTATGCCTGCAATTTCACGGCGGCTTCGGCTTCGCGTGCGAATACGACGTCGAGCGCAAGTTCCGCGAAACGCGCCTGTACCAGGTCGCGCCGATCTCGACGAACCTGATCCTGTCGCACGTGGCCGAGCACATCCTCGGCCTGCCGCGCTCGTTCTGACGGAGGACCGCCATGCGCCCGCTTACCGGCATCACCGTCGTGACGTTCGAGCATGCGATCGCGGCGCCGTTCTGCACGCGGCAGCTCGCCGATCTCGGCGCGCGCGTGATCAAGATCGAACGCCCCGGCACCGGCGACTTCGCGCGGCAATACGACGAGCGCGTGTCCGGACTCGCGTCGCATTTCGTCTGGACGAACCGCTCGAAGGAAAGCGTGACGCTCGACGTCAAGCAGCCGGAGGCCGTCGACATCGTGCATCAGCTGCTCGCGAACGCGGACGTGCTCGTGCAGAACCTCGCGCCCGGCGCGATGCAGCGGCTCGGCTTCGATTACGCGTCGCTGCGCGATCGCTATCCGCATCTGATCGTCTGCGACATCTCGGGCTATGGGCTCGACGGCCCGTATCGCGACAAGAAAGCGTACGACCTGCTGATCCAGAGCGAATCGGGCTTGCTCAGCATCACGGGCACCGACGAGCATCCGGCGAAGGCCGGCTGCTCGATCGCCGACATCGCAGCAGGCATGTACGGGTACACGAACGTCCTCGCCGCGCTGCTCGAGCGCGAGCGCACCGGGCGCGGGCGGCACATCGATCTGTCGATGCTCGAAAGCATGGTCGAGTGGATGAGCTACCCGCTCTACTACGCGATCGACGACCAGACGCCGCCGCGACGCACCGGCGCATCGCACGCGACGATCTATCCGTATGGTCCGTTTCCGGCGGGCGACGGCAAGACCGTGATGCTCGGCCTGCAGAACGAACGCGAATGGGCGCGCTTTTGCGACGTCGTCGTGCGCCTGCCCGACCTCGCCGCCGACGATCGCTTCTG
This sequence comes from Burkholderia sp. ABCPW 14, assembly GCF_001523835.1. Lineage (NCBI taxonomy): Bacteria > Pseudomonadati > Pseudomonadota > Betaproteobacteria > Burkholderiales > Burkholderiaceae > Burkholderia > Burkholderia sp. ABCPW 14. Next base: position 135,965 of record NZ_LOVS01000132.1, read on the forward strand.
CACGAACAGCAAGCGTTCGAGCCATCGGGACGCGCTCGCGGACATCATCCGCACGGCCTTTTCGACGCTGACCGCCGACGAGGTGATCGCCCGCCTCGACGAAGCCGGCATCGCGAATGCGCAAGTCAACGACATGCAAGCGATCTGGCAGCACGGCCAGCTCAAGGCGCGGCACCGCTGGACGCACGTCAACACGCCGGCGGGCCCGGTGCCCGCGCTCTATCCGCCCGGGCTCGCGGCACAGGACGAACCCGCGATGGCGCCCGTGCCGGCGCTCGGCCAGCACACGGACGCGATCCTGCGCGAACTCGGCTACGGCGACGACCGCATAGCCGGCTTGCGCGACAGGCGCGTCGTCTAGCGGCGACACATGGCCGGGACCCCGTCCCAGAAGCAGGGCCGGCCGACACGCATCATCCCTATCAGGAGACACGCATGACATCGATCGTCAACGCGGCCGGTCGACTCGACCGCCTGCCCGTTTCACGGTTTCACTGGAATATCCTCGGCCTGATCGCGGCCGGCGCGTTCCTCGACGCGTTCGATCTCTATCTCGCGAACGGCGCCGTCGCCGCGATGGTGAAGACGGGCTTCGCCGATCTGCGCAGCGGCGCGACCTTCGTGTCGGCGACCTTCGTCGGCATGATGATCGGGGCCGGCCTTGCCGGCTACGTCGGCGACCGGCTCGGCCGACGCTATTCGTATCAGCTGAATCTCGCGGTGTTCGGCCTCGCGTCGCTCGCCGCGTGCTTCGTCCCGGACATCCGCTGGCTGATCGGCCTGCGCTTCGTGATGGGCCTCGGGCTCGGCGCGGAGCTCGTCGTCGCGGCCGGCACGCTCGCGGAGTTCGTTCCACCCTCGACACGCGGCAAGTGGGTGTCGCTGCTCGCGATCATCATCAACAGCGGCCTGTTCTTCGCGCTCGCCGTCGGCTATTGGGTCATCCCGAATCTCGGCTGGCGATACATGTTCGCGATCGCCGGATTCGGCGCGCTCGTCGTCTGGCTCCTGCGGCACCGGATGCCCGAATCGCCGCGCTGGCTCGAATCCGTCGGACGGCTCGACGAAGCGGAAAAGACGCTGCGGGACATCGAGCGCGAAGTCGCCGCGCAAGTCGGCGAACTGCCGCCAGTCAAACGCATCGTCGACCTGAACGTCGGCACGGCGCCGTTCAACGCGCTCTTCAAGCCCGACATGCGCAACCGCACGATCGTCGCCGCGATGACCGCGATCGCCGTCAACATCGGCCTGTACGGATTCATTGCATGGCTGCCGACGTTCTTCGTGTCGGAGGGATTGTCGGTCGTGAAGTCGCTCGGCTTCGTGATGCTGATGTCGATCGGCTCGCCCGTCGGCGGTGTGTGCGGCTACCTGATCGCAGACCGGATCGGCCGCGCGAAAGGCATCGTCTACGCGGCAGTCGTCAGCATCGTGCTCGGCTGGATCTACGTGTCGCTGCGCGACGTCGCGGCGATCGTCGTCGTCGGCTTCTGCCTCGTGACGAGCATCTACACGATCACGACGCTCGGCCTGTTCGGCTTCATCCCCGAGCTGTTCCCGACGGCGGTGCGGCTGCGCGGCACCGGCTTGGCGGGCATGACCGGCCGCGCGGCATCGATCGCGACGCCGTATCTCGCGCTGACGCTCTACCAGCACTTCGGCGTGAGCGGCGTGATCGCGATGGTCAGCGTGATCTTCGTCGCGTTGTGCATCGGGATCGGGATGCTGCGGATCGAGACGAGCCGGCATGCGCTCGAGGACATCTCGCCGACGACCGCCGAAGGCGATCGGGATGCCGCGCGCACGGCGGCTCCGTGACGTGTCGCGGGGTGTCGCTGTCGCTTCGAGCGGCGCTTTTTGATTGAACGGCGATCTCCGCGCTTCATCGCACGGGGATCGCGTTTGGCCCGCAGCTTGCGTGATGCGAAACGGGCGTGTGCGAGGATCGATCGAGTCTGCGCTGGTGCAGCGATTGCTTCGGAATGCGCTATTTCCGATCGACGTTTCGATCTTCATCAAGCGTCGGGCGACGCCTGAAATGGACTTGCGTTCGGCCCGTGCATTCGCTCGCTCCCGGCCGCATGCTCTTCATCGTCGCCTGACGAGCGACGAGCCGTGAATGTTGGATGTCGAATGTCGAACAGCCTGGCTACGCCGAGACCGCGCGGCGGATGCATCCGGTCTTCCGCCCGCGAATGACGCAACCGTCACTCGGACGCCCCCGCTCGACGGTACGCCGCGCAAGCGAGCAGCCGCTGCGCCCGCATCATGACCGGGCGATCCACCATCTTCCCGTCGACGGTAATCGCCCCCGCTTCGGTGCGCGACATCGCGTCGACGACGCGCGCCGCCCAATCCAGCTCGCGCTCGCTCGGGCTGTAGCACGCATGCACGGCCGCGACCTGCGCCGGGTGAATGCAGAGCTTCGCGCCGAAGCCGTATTGCTTGCCGTTCAGCGTGTCGGCGGTCAGCCGGTCGACGTCGTGCACGTCGGGCGTCACGCCATCGACGGGCGCGTCGAGCCCCGCGACGCGAGACACGAGCGCCAGTTGCGCACGATGCGGATTCAGCGGATCGCGATCGTCGTCCATCCCCATTTCGGCGATGAAATCGAGCGTGCCGAACATCAAACGCTTCACGCACGGCGCTTTCGCGATATCCATCGCCGACCACATGCCTTGCGCGGTCTCGATGAGCGGAAAGATGGCGACCTTGCGCCGCGCGCGCTCGACCACGGCGACGACATCGTCCGGACGCTCGGCTTTCGGGATCACGATGCCCGCCACCCCGTCGAGCGCAGCGAGCTTCGCATCCTGTTCGAACCAGCGCGTGTCGCGGCCGTTGATCCGCACGAGCACCGGGTGGCTGCGGGACACCCACGCGGCGACGGCTTCGCGCGCCGCGTCCTTCGCGGCCGGCTCGACCGCATCCTCGAGATCGACGATCACCGCATCGGCACCGCTCGACAACGCGCGCTCGAACCGATCCGGCCGGCTACCCGGGACGAACAGATAGGACTGCGGCGCAATCGCGGCGTTGTTCGGCATGTTGGCCTCCTGCTTCAGATGGGTCGATGTCCGGCCGGTTACCGCAACGCGCCGGCGAGTTCCGGCACGAGCGTGAACAGATCGCCGACGAGGCCGTAATCGGCCACGCTGAAGATCGGCGCCTCGGGATCCTTGTTGATCGCGACGATCACCTTCGAATCCTTCATCCCCGCCAGGTGCTGGATCGCGCCCGAAATGCCCACCGCGATGTACAGCT
>NZ_LOVS01000133.1:0-782 GCF_001523835.1 Burkholderia sp. ABCPW 14
CCGACCCGCCGTTCTGAACGGTACCGCCGTCGCAACACGTCAAAGGGGCCCGAGGGCCCCTGCGTACTTGAGAAAATTACTCAGCATTGCGCCGCCGTTTAAGCGCGGTTTTACGCCGCCATCAACACCCGCTCGGGAAGTAGGAATTCTTGTTCATATCGGTAAGTGAAAAGTGTTCAGCGCCGAGGTTGAGAGGCAATGGCTCGGCGTGCGTACGCCTGCGATTCGCGGCGTCGCATTGTTGAAAACAGCGGATGATGGGTGCGGTTGCCGTCGATGTAGTGCCGCGGTTCAGAGGCGCAAGACACCCTTCGCAACAATTGCGAAGAACGACAGTTCCATTTCACGAGTTGCCGACCGGCAACGAGGGTTTCTTGACGGTAGGCGCTGCCCCGATTGTCTGGGGTGGCGCGTCCGATGGACAGCATAGCGCGACCGCTACCGATCCCGCAAGGTGCGGTCGGTTGTGTGGTCGGTGGTTTCGGGAATGGTGGTGGGGCCGATGCGCAGAAGAAAGCCGTCGTGATGACGGCTCCGGCTACGATACGTTTACTCTGCCAGTGACCGTTCGAGCTTCGCCTGTTCGATCAGCGAATCGAACTTGGCGACTCCTTCGCTTCCCGCTTTTTCCGCTCGGAAGTACCACGCAGCCAAAAGAGGTGGCCGCGCAAATTCGGACAACCGGATAAGTGGAACGGCTGGGGCCTGAGCCAGCGATAATGCAGGCAAAGGAACCCAAGAAATGACGAAGAGAACCCGAAGGACGCACTCAGCGGCGTTCA
>NZ_LOVS01000134.1:0-925 GCF_001523835.1 Burkholderia sp. ABCPW 14
CTTCTTCTATTGCAACAGCGGATCGGAAGGCAACGACACGGTGCTGCGCGTCGTCCATCAATACTGGCGCACGCAGAGCCAGCCGCAGAAGAAGGTCGTGATCTCGCGCAGGAACGGCTACCACGGCTCGACGATCGCAGGCGCGACGCTCGGCGGCATGGGCTACATGCACGAGCAGATGCCGTCGAAGGTCGAGCACGTCGTCCATATCGATCAGCCGTACTTCTTCGGCGAGGCGCAGGGCAATCTGACGCCGGAAGAATTCGGACTCGCCCGCGCACAACAGCTCGAAGCGAAGATTCTCGAGCTCGGCGCGGAGAACGTCGCCGCGTTCATCGGCGAGCCGTTCCAGGGCGCGGGCGGCGTGATCTTTCCGCCGTCGACATACTGGCCCGAGATCAAGCGGATCTGCCGCAAGTACGACGTGCTGCTCGTCGCCGACGAAGTGATCGGCGGGTTCGGGCGCACCGGCGAATGGTTCGCGCATCGGCACTTCGGCTTCGAGCCGGACCTGATGACGCTCGCGAAGGGGCTGACGAGCGGCTACGTGCCGATGGGCGCCGTCGCGCTGTCCGACCGGATCGCCGACGCACTGATCGCGCACGGCGAGTTCAATCACGGGATGACGTATTCGGGGCATCCGGTCGCGGCGGCGGTGGCGGTCGCGAATCTGAAGGTGCTGCGCGACGAGAAGATCGTCGAGCGCGTGAAGACCGACACCGGCCCCTACTTCCAGCAGCGGCTGCGCGAGAGCTTCGCGAATCACCCGATCGTCGGCGAGATCGCGGGCGCGGGGCTCGTCGCGGGCCTTCAGCTCGCGCGCGAGCCCGGCGCGCGCAAGCGCTTCGAGAACGGCGGCGAGGTCGGCACGATCTGCCGCGACTACTGCTTCAACGGCAACCTGGTGATGCGCGCGACGGGCGAG